>JAAUTM010000350.1 GCA_012031455.1 Phycisphaerales bacterium | reverse complement strand
GAAGTCATCGGGCGCAAGGCTGAGGATGGCGCTCCTGCTGCCGAGGGTGACAAGAAGGCTGCAGGTGGTGATAAGAAGTCGGAGAAGAAATAATTGGATGGGTCATGGTTTCCGCATGTTGCGGGCCATCGGTCGTTCGATGTGGGGCTGGGTACTTGGAGCTGGGAAAGACAAAACCCTGCCCTGCCGCGAATGGATGGTACCCAGTCCCTAGAACCCAGCCACCAGCTCCATCATCACCATGCGCCTGATCGTCGGCCTGGGTAACCCGGGCATCGAATACGACCGTACCCGTCACAACGCTGGTTTCATGGCGATGGATCGTCTTGCGCGCCGCCTGAACACTGATTTTTCCACCCAGGGGAAATCCAAGTTTCAGGGGCTGGTGCTTGATGTAAAAATTGCGGGTGAAAAATGCCTGCTTGTGAAACCCATGACCTACATGAACCGCAGTGGTTTCAGTGTCGTGGATGCGGCTGCGTTTTACAAGATCGAACCGGTTGATGTGCTGGTAATCGTCGATGATGTGGCACTGCCCGTGGGTAAACTCCGCTTGCGTGGCGAGGGGTCGGCAGGGGGGCACAATGGCCTTGCCGATATCCAGCGAGCCTTGGGAACAGCCAACTACAACCGCCTGCGCATCGGCATCGATCCACCCGGCCGCATCCCACAAGTGGATTACGTGCTGGGCAGATTCTCCCCCGATCAATTGATACAGCTCGATCCTGCACTGGATTTAGTCGTCGATTGCGTTGAGTGCTGGATCGCCCATGGCTTAGCCAAGGCAATGACCCGCTACAACGCCTGAATCGCGGCAACAAAAAATAATATTGAAGCCCACACCGATTCGGTGTGGGTTCATCGCCCCCGCTTGCCAAAACCACAATTACAGTTTTCGACAAAGTTTGACCGATGTTACAACCATGCTCATCGTTTCGCGTGATGGGCAGACGACGGTAAAAACGTTGTGAGCAAATCCAAACCTAATCCGAGGAAGCCGATGGTTGCCCAGCGCGAGCTTTTGCCGAACACCCGTCAATCGGTCACCCATAAATTCTCCATCATGGGCCACGAGGGTTACCTCACCATTGGCCTGTTTGAAGATGGCCGGCCTGGCGAAATCTTTATCAAGATCAGCAAGGAAGGTTCCACGCTCTCCGGCTTGGTGCAGGCCTATTGCCGGGCCTTTTCCCTGGCGCTGCAATACGGCTTGCCGATCGAAGAATCTATTAAACGTTTCAAAGGCATGCGATTCGAACCCTTTGGCATGACCTCCAACCCCGACATCCCCGAATGCTCGAGCATCATCGACTACGTTGCCCGCTACCTCGAGCTGCATTTCACACATCCACCTCTTCGCCGGTGATCACGGGTTTGTGTACCCCTGCAAATTCGCGTATAATGCCTCGTTCTGCGGGCTGTAGCTCAGCTTGGTAGGGCGGACGCCTGGGCGACAGGTCGCAGCGAAAAAAAATTAAATGTTCGATGCAGCAGCGGGCTGTAGCTACATGCTTGGTAGAGCGCTTGCATGGGGTGCAAGAGGTCGCAGGTTCAAATCCTGTCAGCCCGACTTAATTGGCAACAGGCTGCCGGAACTTCGGCTACCTTTGGATTGACTTGCCGTTTGAAGTTCGGCCAGTGACCTCCCGAGTTCGATCCCCTGGGCGTCAACGTAACCCAAGGAGGTTCCAGTGGGTGAAGAAGCAGAAGAAAGGGCGATCTACTGGCTTGACGCAGTGGTGATCCAAGGCGGCCGGCTTGCTGGCAGCGAACATCATCATTTTGACGCCCACTTCTTCGCGATAGCGCTGTTCAAGGCTGCGTCATGGCTACAGAAGTTACCCAAGGCCCCGGGCGAAACCTCAGCCGATCCGATCGGTCTTTTCATCAAACATTTCTTAACAGAAGCCAGGGCCATCCGTAACATGCTGGAGCACGAAGAAGACTACCGAAGCGGGAAAGGGCGTTGCCAATCCGAATACATCAGGACTGTCAAACTGAACAAGGGGCGACTCAGTGCGACATTACCTCCATTCACCATAGTCCATTCTGATGAAGGCCTGTCCTTGGCCGGTCGAATATCCGTGGTTTCTGCTGTGCACGAGTCGAAATCCATATTGGCCGCACTCAGGGTAAGAAATACGCAAGTGAGTCGTTCATCATCGGAGTAGCATGCCGATGACTGCTGATGTCGAATATTTACTTGTCCGCTTTTCTACTCGCCGGTTCTTCTTGAGTAACCGCTGGCAATGTTCGAAGGTCTCTTTATCGATGATCGGCTCATGTTTGCCGACGAAGTATTCGCTACGGAATTGAACCAGTCCGGTGTAGTAAGGGTTATTCAGAATATAGGAGACAGCATTGCGATGAAATCGTGGCTGGCTGGTTCGATAGATGAATCCCTCGCGCAGCATCTGGTCGCCGACCTGCTCGAAGGTCATGGTGCCGCTGGCGTAAAGTTCGAAAATACGCCGCACGGCCTTGGTGTTCTCCGGGTGCGGCTGGACCGGGCGCTCACGATCGGTGGGCACGTTCATGTATCCGTAGGCGGCTAATCCGGGGGTCCAGCCCTGGCGGACGCGTTCCTCGATGCCCTTGAGCACCTCCTGCCGCAAGTTGTCCGAGTAGTACTGTGCAACGGCGGCCATGATGTTGAACGACAGCGCCCCGGCCGCCCCGGGTCCGAACTGGTTTTCGACGAAGGCCAGCTTGATGCCCTGCTTGTCTTCCAGTTCCTGCATTCGCACCGCGTCTCGCATGTTGCGGCAGATGCGGTCGAGCTTGTGGGCGAGGATGATATTGATGCTGTGCTTCCGAGCGTTGGCGACGACCCACTTGAGCATCTGGTTGAACGCGACACGTTCGGCCCCGCGCTTGGCCGACTCGGCCACGACGAACTCGCGGACGATGTGCCAGCCTTCGCGCTGGGCCTTCTCGCGGGTGATTCGGAGTTGGGCATCGATGGAGTAGCCTTCGCGTTGTTCGCGTGAAGACACCCGTGCCCACAGGACGCAGTTACTCATGGGGTATGGACTCCTTTCCGTAGCAATTGGGTGAACCTTCGAACGTTCACAAGAATTTCCACAGCCTCGTCGTTCGGACAGTTCCCGCCTGTAGCGCGGCGACCATACGCGACGCGTGTCCTCGACCATCGCCTGGGTGATCCATGACGCGCCGGTACGTTGCGGGCAGCAGCGGCAGTCTCGGACGGGGCAGACGCCCCTTTCCTTGGACACAGTGCCTCAGTTGGCGAGATGAATCCAGTCGTTTCTGCGGATGAATGCATGATGTTGTCTCCTGTGGTTCAGGCCTGCTCGGCGCATTGGGGGTGTAGTCGGATCATCCATCAACCGCTAGCCCCGCCATGCGTGAA
>JAAUTM010000349.1 GCA_012031455.1 Phycisphaerales bacterium | reverse complement strand
TGCAAAAACCATCGTTAAATCGAGCGAAAACAATATTGCTTTCAGCGGGATAGGTCTCTGTTTGTTGGTTTTGGCTTGCTGAATAGGGTTTGGACCACACTAGCGACCGTCAGGTTGCGTTTAGTATGGGTCACACCATGGCAAAAAAGTCACTTATTGATCGCTATAAAGAGATAGATCTGTGCCTGCAGAATCAAGCCAACTCATCAGCGTACTGGTTACTTGCATCGCCTCTTTGGTATAGATGCCTCGGTAATCAAGCGATTTGGCGTGGCCATCCCCATAAGCGACCGAAGTTCCTTTGCCATCATGTGATGAGTAGGTTTCGTTGAAGTACTGTGGACACCAGGTCAATGCACGCTTGGAGTTATCCGCCAATCGGTTGGATGCAACGTAAAATGTGGTATCACTCTTTGTAGCGGCCAGATTTTGTCCGGTGGCATCCGGCAACCAATACTGACGGCAGTGGTAGGTTCCTAATCCGACAGTACCAGCTTTCCACTTTTGAACACCGAAGAATGAATCATTGGGGAATACCTGCCGATTGATCGGATTGGCACCAATCATTCCTATAAAGGGCGGATCAGGGCAGAAGAAGAATTTCAACTGATCGATGTACTCCATATCATGTAGTACCCCCTGATTGGTCGGCAAATTAGCTCGACAAACATACAAACCGCCACTTAATTCAGCAGCAGGTTGGGCGATACTGCAGGAAAAAGGAACACCCGGCCATGCTGATATGGAAACATTGGTGTTCAGTACGATCATACTATCCTTGGCATCGTTGGAATACATGAACATGGCCAAGCCTATCTGCCGCACATTGCTCAGGCACCGCGTTCGGCGAGCAGACTGTCGGGCCGCCCCCAGCGCCGGCAACAGAATACCAATGAGCAATGCGATGATGCTGATGACTACCAGCAATTCGATCAAAGTGAATCCAGTTGTTCTAGATTTTGTAATTGGCCTATTCATGGTTGCTCCTTAATCCTTGATGAGTCATCAAAAGACTTTTCAGTTACATCCCAGACGGCATTCAATGCCTGTCGTACCCGATCGGTATAAAGAAACGGCAATCGACACTCCTTACTAGTGGCTTGCCGATATTCCTCTTCAATAACGCCAGCCAGTTGATCGATCGCCTGCCAGGCCTGTTCTGCTGCCATCCGCCTCTGTCGCCAGTTATTGATGTAGGCGAACGTTTCCTCAGTTGTATTTCCAACCATTGAAGCAGTTTGCCATTCCGGTTCAAAGCTATTCGCCAATGCGACTGCCTGATCCAGGCGAAGCTTGACTCGGGCGAACAATTCCTTGTCGGGAGTAGTCAGGGACGAGTGATAGAGAGAAGGCAACATCGAATGTAGTCGTCCGTCTGTGAGCGAAATGGATTGGGTATTGTTTCGAAGCGTATCATCCATTTTGTAGAAGTCATCCAGATCATGTTGATACTTATGACTGATGGACAAAGCCTGCCCAAGACCTCCAAAACGTTTCCAGTTTGCAATACCCAGTTCTGTGCCAAGGCCATCAATCGATGAAACTGAGTGTTTTGGTCAAACCGATTCATGCGGGCTTCGTGTGCTGTGAGCGTCAGGAGTGTATGGGGATTATCCAGACATACGAGCTTTCCACCTGCATGGGTATCAGGTCGAAAACCAGTAACATGCGTTGTACCATCGGTATCCTGTTGTACCCAGACTTCCGCACCGGGAATTACCATACCGCGAACAATAACAGGGTCGTAGCCACGGTTGATTGATTTGGCTGCGATTTGTGCAGCAAAGATGGCACTGGACTTCTCATTGAGGCGAACGCTGTTGTCGCTGAGTGTGTCATAGATACTGGCCGAACCCATGATCGCTGATGGTGTCATGTGCATGGTATGGCTGGCAAACGCCATCCAAATACCTGCCGAGACGGCTTTTTCAATATAAGCGTGATAGCGGAAATCATTTTCATACGCATACATCAGGTTCCAGATTGCTTCTGCAGGGGGAACAAACCCACCACCGGTATTGATCCGAACTACAATGTGTTCAACGCTCTTGGCTTTGGCATAATCCAGAACCTTCCGCACCATATCCGGAGTCACATCGGTGCCTATTTGCCCATCAATAGGTAATTCCAGATAGTATTGCGTTTGCTCTGATACCACGGACGGATGGCTAGTGTTCTTGGTTGATGAAATCGAACAGCCAGTTGCCAAAGACAACAGCAGTCCGATGATCCCCAAATGCAATGATATATATTGCCTTGAAATAATCACCTGGAATCCCCGTTTATACCAACCAGAGTTGGACCAGGGCACTGACCGGCCAGATATTTCTGTTCGTAAGCCTCTTTATCCCGGCCTGCCAGATGATAAAGTATGGCAGCCAGTTCGTGGGCCTGGCGATATTCACTGCTCTGAGCCAGCGCACGTTCCACAGCATCGATGGCTCGCGGTATGTCTCCCAAACGATGCAGCCCCATCGCCAGATGCAGATGAGCCCGGGGGAATTGGTAGACACGAGCCAGTGCTTCCAATGCCATATCAACGGCACCGCCCCAATCCATTTGGCCTATGGCAGCTTGCGATAAACCATCGAATGCAACAGCAGAATCCGCATCCAATTGCAAGGCCGATTCATAGGCCCGCTTGGCATCTGCATAATGCTTCATCGCTAAATACAATGACCCTAGACGTTCGTGAAGACCTGGCATATGAGGCGCAAATGATTCAACCTGCTGATAGTATGTAAGGGCTTCGGACAAATCACCGCGAAGACGGGCGATGGTACCTTTAAACATCAGCACCTGCGGGCTCTGCGCCGAGGTGGAATCGAGCGTCGCTAGCAATTCCTCCGCTTCGCTGATGCGCCCCATGGAAATCAAACTGATAATCGTGCGTATCTTGACACTGGGCAGGGCCTGAAACTTGGCGGGCATCTCACGGAATAGTGCCATCATCTCATCATGCCGACCTGAAAATTGAAGGGCTGTTGCCAGATTGTATTTCTGCCAGCCTAGCACTTCCTCCACATTATTTTGTGCCTGCTGACTCGGAGGATCGACATATCCTAAATCGATTAATTGTTTCAAGGCCTCTTTTGCGGCCATGGAGTCTTGCGATGAATCAAAAAGAGGCATGCCAGCCTGGCCTTCGAGCAATTCCCAAGACAAAATACGATGTGACTCCAGAGGACGATCAATTATCTCCAGCCAGGGTCGTCCCGACATATCTGCACCGACTGGCAATCCAAGCAGGCGCAAGACTGTTGGTGTCACATCCAGCAATGTCGCACCGAATAACTTTTCATCTTGTTTGATACCAGGTCCGGCTGCGGCAACGATCCCAAACGACCGATGCCATTGCGTCGGGTCCGCATCCAACG
>JAAUTM010000348.1 GCA_012031455.1 Phycisphaerales bacterium | reverse complement strand
CCCTGCCCCAACCTCCAAAATTCCGCATCCACGCCCACCACCTGCACTTCCCCAGCCCGCAAACCTTTTTCCTGTGCGATCCCTGTACCCGGCAACAACAATACTGCGGCGGTGTGTTCCTCTTCTCCCAACGACAAAGCAGCCGCAAGGTCCGCCTGAAAAAATCGTTCTCCGGTGACCAATACACTTTGCGTTTGTCCCAGCCGAGCTTCAGTGATTGACTTTAATCCCTGTCTTACTGCTTCCCCCACCCACAGCGCTCCCATCAGCACCCCGGCCCCGATCATCGTCCCCAGCACCACCCCCCGCATGAGCGCGTCGATGATGCCACCATCCCGCCAATATGTATTGCAATGCATTCATCCATTCTCCGCCCACTAACTTTGAAGCCCACGAAGCCCACGCCGACTTACTTTGAAGTCCACACATCTCACGAAGCCCACACATCCCACGCATCTCACGAAGCCCACGCCGATTCGGCGTGGGTTCTTATCACCCTGCCCCACCCTCACCCCTGCCCCCTCCACCAGCCGTCCCTGCTGCAACACCATGCATCGCTGCATGCGCCCCGACAGCTCGGGCCAGTGCGTCACCACAATCATCGTCACGCCCTGTTCCCGATTCAGTTCCACCAGGAGCTGGGCCAGTTCCCTTGCCGAGGTCTGATCCAGCGCCCCGGTAGGCTCATCGGCCAGAAGCAGTTTGGGTTCATTGATCAGCGCCCGCACCACGGCTGCCCTTTGCTTTTCACCTCCCGATAATTGCCCTGGTTTATGCTTGAGCCTTGCCCCCAGCCCCACCCCTCTCAACGCAGTGCTGTGCCCCGCTTGCGAGCCGTGCTTTTCAACTCGCCCCGGCCCACGAGCGTCGGCAATAACACATTTTCCAGCACCGAAAGCTGGGGCAACAAATGATGTTTCTGAAACACGAAGCCGATCTCCTGCGCCCGTACCTGAGCAGCTTCGGTCTCCGTCAGACGTGCCAGGTTTCGCTCCCCCAGCATCACCTGTCCGCGTTCAGGCTGATCCAGGGTCCCGATGATGTTCAGCAGGGTTGTCTTGCCCGAACCTGAAGGCCCGACAATCGCCAGTGACTGCCCGGCTTCCACCGTCAGGTTCACATCCTCAAGCACCACTGGCCCGGGGGTCTGGCCATCTACCGATCCGTAACGCTTGCTCACTTCCAGCAGTTCCAGCAGCATCAGTGATCTCCCGATGGTTGACCGGGTTGCGTGGTCGATGCGTCGGTTGCAGCCGTGGGCGACTGGGTGGTCATCGTCACTGCTGGCGAGGCGTGAGCGGCGGCAGCAGGCGGACGATAGAGCGTCACCAGGCAACCACCCAGTGCTGCCAGAGCGATCCCTGCATAAAACGGCCAGCGTATGCTTGACCAGCCTCCCGCAGGCGGGTGTGCCACCAAAGCTGCAAAGGCATTGACAATCGGTGCCCCGGCAAACACGATCGACATCACCACACTCGGCGGACCCTTGGCCCCAAACGCCAGTAACACGCCAAATGCTCCCAACGCGCCCACCGTCCCGGCCAGCAGCGACCAGCTCAAACCCTTGACTTCAAAATGCCAGTTTGCCCCCGCACCCACAATATGAATAAGGGTGCCAATACTGCTGTCAGAAATATGCTGCCCCCACCAATAAAAAGGCTTTGTAAAGCCCGTTGGAGGCGTCCTTCATCCCCATCCGTCCGGTGTGAATGAACACGCCATACAAACCCCAGCACACCACCGTCATCATCACATACACCAGCCAGCCTGTCCCGCCCGATGAACTTGTATCCATGATTGTTAGTCCCTGCTTGATGCCTTTTATGAACGAAAGTCTTTGTTGCCTTGACGCTTGAATCACCCCACCCAATACGCTTATCTGCTTTATCTACCATCCACCACGCGCTGATAAATTTTGATGACTTCTCTCGCCATCGTCTCCATGGTGAATCGCTCTCTCACCACTGCCTGTCCTGTCGCACCCAGCTTATGCGCATGGTCAGAGTCCAGCAGCAACTCTTCCAACTTCTGTGCCAGGTCCACGGCATCATCCGGCTTGCAAAGCATTCCGCCCCCGGTTTGCTCCACCAGCTCCGTCAGTCCCCCATGCCTTGGCTCCACCACCGGCACACCCATGGCCAGTGCCTCCAGCACATACAACCCGAAGGCCTCCCCATAAGTCGCTGGCACACTCAGCACCGAGCAACTTCGAAGCATCGCCAGCTTTTCCGCAAGTTCCACGTTGGGGGAAAAGGTCACCCGCTCCCGCAATGCTGCCTGCGTTAACTTCGCTTGTTGTTCGTCCACGTAGGCCACATCCCCGGGTGTCCGGGCACCGGCTATGTGCAGCCTTGCCCCCGGCAACTGTCCCCTTTGCATGAGCACCACAAACGCATCTACCAGTGTATGCAACCCCTTGTCCGGGCACATCCGCGCCAGGTAACCCACCACCGGCTGATCCGCGCTGGGTGTTGCTGGTCCCGCAGTCTCATACGCTGACAAATCAATCCCGTTGTACACCACATCGATCGCTGTCGGCGCCAGGTGCAATCGTTCGGCCATGGTATCCCGGTAATACCTGCTCACCGCCACCCGCCCATCGACCTGCTGTGCAAGCTCACGTAATTTCCCCCACGCCTGCTCCCGTAATGCTTCGGGCAAACGATCCACAAAGGTGTCCTCCCCCTGCAAGGTCGCAAGTACCTTCACGCCCAACCCTTTTTGTAAACCGGGGGCCAGTCCCAGCAGCATGGCGTTGGAAAGCACCACTGCATCGGCCTTGGGTTGCCCGCGTAAAAACTCCACCAGTCGATGCAGTTCCTTGGCTTGCTTTCCATCTTCCCCGGCCAGCATCGACAGCATCAATTCGCCTTGTGCCTGCGGCGAAGTCAGATGCGCCTTGCGGGCCACACTCCGCAACAAACCCGGCTGATCCAGCCACCGATCCAGCCAGCGCGGTGTATGCCGAAACACAGCCGACTGCTGCTGCATGAATACATTCACACCTCCGAAAAAAACCTCCCTTTCCGCAATCGGCTCCTCGGTGATCAAAGGCAGATACATCGGCACCAGCAACACCTCATGCCCGAGCTTGCGCAAGGCTTTCACCAAAGCAATATCGCGCAGGCAACTCCCGCAATGAAAACTACCTGTCCCGGGGTGATCTGCACAATCCGCATAGTGGTCCTGCTGATGTTTCGAAGCATACACAGTCCGAAGCCCACACCCGTTCGAAGCCCACACCGATCCAACAACCCACATTATCCAAAGCCCACACCCGTTCGAAGCCCACACCGATTCGGTGTGGGTTCTATTCACTCTGTCTCCCTGAACCCATACACCACACCGTCATCGGCTCCCACATACACCCATTCCCAAC
>JAAUTM010000347.1 GCA_012031455.1 Phycisphaerales bacterium | reverse complement strand
CAGGCTGGGTAAGCCGAAGTTCGTGTTGCCTGATAAGCCGTAATGGCCGTGATTGTGGCAATATTGACCCGACAAGATGCTCACGCGGCTGGGTGTGCAGATGGTGTTCTGGGCATAGGCCCCCTCGAAGCGAACACCGGTTGAAGCAAACCGGTCAAGATTAGGCGTGATGGCTTGAGGATGGCCAGCGCAGCCGAGCCAGCGGGCATTGTGCTGGTCGGCGAGGATCATCAGGATGTTCACGGGCATACTGGTCACTCCGAACGTCTTGTCTATGTGGGTTGGTTGGATACCGCAAGGCATGTTGGAGGGCGCTCAACTCCGCAAAGGAATCACCATGTTCCAGGAGTCGGTAACATGGCCAATTGCGTCGGAGCCTATGGCAGTTGCGGCGAACAGGTGGGTGGGCTTGCCCTCCTCGATGAGCAGATGAGGACGTTCTAAGAAGGACTGTGTCGTCATCGAGCCATCGTCCCAACGCACATGCCGCGAGTAGGCACGCTCGACCGCCACTTCCGGTCTGGGCCAGTGCAGCACATCTGCAGTTTCGATTGATATACCACCTCGAGGTTCACCACCAAGTCGACCTTTCATCGCTTTCATGATTACGTGATAGGTCCCTCTGTCGTGCCAGAAGAAAGGATCCTCGACATGGTCTCCCAATTTATCGGCGACGAAGATAGGTTCATCACGCAGGCGTCGATAAGGTCCGGTTGGCTCATCAGCCCCGGCAATTCCCAGGTGCATCATCCCGCCCAGTCGCTCCACCGACTTATAGATTAGTAGAAGGCGATTATTCTGGTTCATGCATGGGGCAGGATTGGTGGTAATTCAATCCATCCAGCGGCCAAGAACGAGGCTCGAAGGACAGGACGATCCAGACGAGTCCACGGACCCTCAAGACGTGACGCCACAGCCACACCGATTCGCTGATTGCGATGGGCTTCAACCACACGCGGGTCCAGTCGCTGCATTTGCGCCGGATCGCCACTGCCTCGCATGCCCATGGTACTGAGCGGGTTACTAGTCCCCGGAGTGGGACCTGTATACGTGGTGCCGGTATAGTAGAGCAGGTACTGGTCGCCGAATCGGATCACAGCAGGATTGTGTGTCATCCTGCCGTCCCAATAATTCTCTCCGCGTGCTGGCAAAATCACACGATCAAACTGGTAGGGTCCCGTTGGCCGGTCGGCGACAGCCATGACAATCTCAGAGTTGGTCAGCCAATGGGGCTGAATGACAAGCCCTTGTCCCAGCGAGAGGCAAACATTATGTAGCGCCCATCGTCGTGGCGTAACACTGAACCGCACCAAATCCACCAGTCCGACATTCGGAAACCACCCTGCCTGGGCGCAAGCTCCATGCGACCTAGTAGTCCGGTGTCTGTCTTTGTAATGAGAACGTGTGCCATTGGTTCTTCGCTCACTGTTTAATAATGTGCTGCGCCTCAGTTACCGCGTTCGGAAGAGGTATCGGGCCTTTCAGCAGAGGATCGTCCGTCAGATGCATCCATTGATTCAGTTCATCCGTGAGTTTCTGACGGATCTGTTCACACGCAGTGGAGCCTGCGAGGTTGTTCTTTTCCCATGGATCGGTGTCAAGGTCGTATAGTTCGATCGCAGGTCGAGCAGTCAGGAGCCGCTCAGTTAGATGGATGGCACTTCCACCGCTTTGCACATCGCCCGGGATTGGAGGCGGCGAGCCAGGCTGGAAATTGCGGATGAGCTTGTGACGTTGTGTGCGTACACATCGCATCGGGTCGTAGTGCGTGCCATGATGCGTGCGCTCGGCAAATAAGAATTGGCGATGAGGCTCGCTATAGGGCGATGCCAGCGCGTTCCAGGCACTGGCCCCCTGAATATTTTCCGGTGCATCAATTCCCAACGCATTGAGTATCGTTGGCACCAGATCCACGTGGCTGAAAAGTGAGTCAAGGTGGCGGCTGCCCGTGAAGCCTTTAGGCCAGCGCATGATGCAAGCGACGCCGATGCCTGGGTCATACAAAGTAGACTTGGCACCGGGGAAAGCCATTCCATGATCGGTGGTGAAGATGACCCAGGTATTCTCACGCAACCCGGTTCGGTCCAACACGTCGAGAATGCGGCCTATCGCAGTATCTGCGACACGAATCGCACCGTAGAAGCTGGCTAGATCCCGCCGCGTTTCGGGGTTGTCATCCAGGAACGGCGGCACATTGATCAACGAGTCATCGACCGGCGGGTATCGGTCCGCGGGTAGTGATCGGCCCCAAGCCGATGCACCTCGAAAAAACCGATTGAAGCAAAAAAGGGCTGAGTCTGCGTTGCCTCACGCTCAAGGTACTCAATTGCCAGTGGCTCAATGCCATCACATGTCTGCCAGTACTCCAGCAATCGCATGGTTTGAAATCCAAGTGTCTGCGGCCGATGATTCTCGTGCTGCTGACCTATCAGAGCGGTTCGATAACCATGATCACGCAGGATCATCGGCAGGGTGCGTTCACCTTGTTGTATTGCCGAGCCTTGTGGGATCAGCCCCATCAGGCCGTTGTGTGCGGATATCGACCGGTGAAAATCGAACCACGTGCTGGTGAAGCACAACGGCGTGGTGGCAAAATGCTTGGTTAAAACACACGCCCTCGTCGGCAAGTGCATCCAGCCGCGGACTGATGACGCCGGGCACCCCGTAACAACCAAGGTTACGCCCCAGATCGTGCCAGTGCAGCAACAGGACGTTAGGCTTTGAGCTGCGAGCGCTCGAAGGAGTGGGACAAAGGGGCATCAGTGCTGCTCCGTTGATCGAGTCATGGCGTTGTTGGAAGGTCCAATGCGGTACATTGGCAGCACCCAACGCTTGGGCCAGGCGTTGGCACCTTCATCCAAATACAACCCATCATCACGAAGCAGCCGCGTCTCTTTACCGTCGATCACGGTCTTGACGATGAAGGGCCAATAGCCCACCTCGTCATCTTTCTTTCGCACCTCACCAGCAGCGTTGATCGATACTGTGGAGTCGATCGTCAGGAACAACGGGCCGTCCTCTATGGTGTGTGCATGATTCAGCGGATCGAGGCAGCCGGCGATGTACTCGGTCGTGCCACCGTTGATGGTTGCGACAGAATTGACACGCCTAGCGAGGTGCCGTGGTGCGTTTTTGCGAATCATTCGCTCAATGTTGTCACCGTAGAACCATACAGTAGCTCCGTCGTTGAGGAACCCAAAAGTTTCACGGTTGATCGCTCGCAGCCAGACATTGATCTTGCTCGTGATCTTGATCTCCGCATGGGGCCCGACATTATCGATATATAAATCGCCAGTGGCTCGCTGGCTCGTCGTGAACCCACCGCGGTGGCTGCCTGACCTTCCCCCACGAATTATACCAATACTTGTGTCAGTAAATCA
>JAAUTM010000346.1 GCA_012031455.1 Phycisphaerales bacterium | reverse complement strand
TCCACCCGTGCCACAGCCCCCGGCTCCCCCGGTCCCCCCCGGACTCCCCGCTTTCCCTGCCAGGGGGACGCACCAGCCCGGCAGAGCCTGTGCTGTTTCCCATTGAAAATTCTCTCCTGTCTGATAGCGCCCATGAAAGCCAAGCGTTCCTGATGGGCCGATGTCCGCCGGTGTTTGCCACCGCAAGATTGCTTCCCCTGCGGGTAAATTTTCGGAGACAACTTCGATCTCGCCCACCTGCCCCGGTGGCTGATCATCCCTTTCGCCCAAAGTCACCGCGAAATACGGTGACCAGCCCAGTCCAGCCTCCCTGCTGCCCACATAACGGTTGGGGAACTCCCGGATCACCAGCTTGTCACCCACACGCTGGTATTCCGTGCCGATGTCATCCATCACCGCAAATCCATGGCTCAGCCCTGCCACCCGCATCGCCATCACCACTGGCTCAACTTCGATCACCTGCCAACCTTGTGTATCAGGCCCGCGCACTACCGATGACGACCAGCGCGTCGAACCTTCCCCCATCATCACACTGGTTAAATCGCTCTGCTCATACGACCACCAGCGTTTTCCCTGCTGAGCCATGGCAAACGAAGCTGCTCCTTCCACCACCCGGTATCCCCGACCTGAACCCTCCACCCATGGACTTGATAACGATGACACACTCACCCGCAGCAACGGCTCAGGCCCCTGCTTGCGCAGATGCAATTCCACCTTTTCGATCACCCGACCTTGCAAAGCATCGGGGGCGACATCCAAGAGGGTCATTTCCTGAATCCCCTTGAGCTTCAGGCGTGGTTCGCCCCCAAGGTTGGCTGGCCGCTCATCTTGATCATGTTGCTGATAGGATGACACCCACGTGTCCCGTGTCACCGGCAGATGTACGATTTCCCCAGCCTTGGCGGCAGGACAATCCATCACCCAGACCCAGGTCGTCACATAAATATGAAGGACGACTGCAATAATCCTGAGCATGATTGCGTTCATCAGAAAAGTGTAGCCAGATAATGCACGGCTGTTACTGCGCGCCTAAAATTGATATTGAGTCGATTGACAGGGGTTCAACACAATCATCACCGATCACTTACTCAACGTAAAGGGAACATCCATGTTGTCTGCCCAACGCCTGTGCCTTGCCGTGCTTGGAATCTGCCTCCTCAACACCATGATTCACGCTGCCGACTGGCCCCACTGGCGCGGTCCGCAGCAGAATGGCCAATCCAGCGAAACGGGTTTGAACCTGCAATGGCAGGGGAACAACCCCAAGGTACTTTGGCGCAAGTCGCTGGGGGTCGGGGCCTCGGCGGTATCGGTGGTGGGCGAGCGGGTTTACACCATGGGCAACATCAATGACAAGGACATTGTCTATTGCTTTGACGCAGCCACCGGCAGGGAAATCTGGACACACCGTTACGACTGCGGCCTCGCCGCCCGGAGTTTTGAAGGTGGACCTGGTTCCACCCCCACCGTGGACGATGGCCGGGTGTACACCCTCAGCCACGAAGGCCAACTTTTCTGCCTCGATGCTGCCACCGGCAAGGTCATCTGGAGCAAACATCTGGAACGGGATTACCAGGGCGTCGGCCTAATTGGGGCTTTTCCTGCTCCCCGATCGTCGAAGGCAACATGCTCCTGATCGACTCCGGCGGCAACAGTGCTTCGACCCTGGCTCTCAACAAAACCAATGGGGACACCATCTGGTCCTCAGGCTCGGATGAGACCGGCTATTCCTCACCCTTGGTCATTGACAACCCTGCTGACCCAGCCAAGCGATTGATTCTGATGTTCAAAGGCAAAGCCATTGTTGCCAAAGATCCCGGCAATGGCCGTGAACTCTGGCGCTACCGCTGGGCCACCTCTTACAATGTGAATGCGTCGATGCCTCTGGTGCAGGAGGGGAAGCTGTTCCTTACCACCGGTTATGGTCAGGGTTCGGTGCTGCTGAATATCACCGGACCCAAGCCCGTTGAAGTTTGGCGCAACAAGGAAATGAGCAGTCAGGTGGCTTCCCCCGTGCTGCTGGATGGCTTTGCCTATGGTTTTGATGGTCAGGTGGGCAGAGGCAATACGGTTCTCAAATGTCTGGACCTGGCCACCGGTAACTCGGTCTGGGAACACCCCGGTCTTGGAGCAGGTACGCTGATCTCGGCCGATGGCAAGCTCATTGTGCTTTCGGAAAAAGGGGAACTGCTCATTGCTCCTGCCAGCAAGGAAGGGTTCAAGCCCACCGCGCGAGCCTCGCTGCTCAAGGGCACCTGCTGGGTTTCCCCGTCGCTGGCCCATGGCCGGTTGTATCTGCGCAGTAATCTTGGTGATATGCTGGTGTTGGATGTGAAGTGAAATGTATAAGGGATAATGGATGATGGATAATGTGAAGACACCGTGTCAGAACGACCCATGATGTAAACTTACGGTCGCGGTATCTGTTTGTTGCCGAACATTATCCTTATCCATGATCCATGATCCATTCTCAGGGAGTCAGACAATGCGCTGGTTGTCATTTGCGATGGCTGTATTACTGATGTGCTATCAGGGCATGCCCAAGTCACCGGCTGGCTGAATTGGCGTGGACCGCAGCAGACCGGGGAGTCGGCCGAAACCAGCCTGCCCTCGGATTTCAATGCTGCCTCCGCTTTGTGGACCGCCCCGATTCACAGTCGGGGGACCCCTGTCATTGCCCATACCCCGCAGGGAGATCGCCTGTATCTCTGGGGCTACACCGGGGAACGGGAAAAACTGCGCGAAGGATTGTGGTGCCTCGATGCCGACACGGGCAAGGTCCTCTGGCAACACCTGGAAAGTGATTTTCTCTCCGACGTGGTCTATGACCGTTACGCCATCGGCGCCCCGGTGGTGGACCCGCGCACCGGCAACATCTACTGGCTCACCTCCGCAGGCCTGTTCAGTGCCTTTAACCCCGAAGGGAAATTGCTCTGGCAGCACAGCATGATGGAGGAATATGGCAGGCTCACCTTCCCCAACGGCCGCAGTGGTGCCCCGGTGATCGAGGGTGACCTTGTCATTGTCCAGGGCATCACCAGCAACTGGGGTTCCGATGGACCGGCCCGCAACCGGTTTTATGCCTTTGACACCCTTACCGGGGATCTGGTCTGGTCCAGCACCCCCGGCACCCAGCCCAAGGACAGCACCTTCTCCACCCCGATCCTTGCTGACTGGAATGGGCAGCGCGTGCTTTACGCCGGCACCGGCTGCGGCCATGTCGTGGCCATCAACGCCCGCACCGGCAAACCCCTCTGGCGCTACCTGGTCTCCATGGGCGGGGTCAACGCCTCCGTGATTCTCCATCGCGCTGGGACCTACGCTGAGCCAGTTTGAAACCATTGTGAGCCTGCACAATGACGAAAATCCCGATGCCTCTG
>JAAUTM010000345.1 GCA_012031455.1 Phycisphaerales bacterium | reverse complement strand
GGCAATATTGATATTGCTGATTTGAGCGCTAAAGCTGAGAAACATGCAGAAAGCTTGGCGGCGCTGATGGTGACTTATCCTTCGACGCATGGCGTATTTGAGGCTGGCATTCTCGAAATCTGCGAAGTGGTGCATCGCCATGGCGGTCAGGTCTATATGGATGGCGCGAATATGAACGCTCAGGTGGGACTCACCAGCCCCGGCCAGATCGGTGCCGATGTATGCCATTTGAACCTGCATAAAACTTTTTGCATCCCGCATGGCGGGGGCGGGCCGGGCATGGGGCCGATCTGCGTCAAGGCTGACCTCAAACCTTTTCTGCCTGTGACCGACATCCAAAAAATTATCGCCTTGTCGCTCACCACCACCAACGACAAAGCACCACCGATGCTGGTGTCGGCTGCACCTTACGGGTCGGCTTTGATTCTGGTAATACCCTGGGTGTACATGGCCCTGATGGGCGGTGATGGTTTACGTAAAGCCACGCAGACGGCCATCCTCAATGCCAATTACATGGCCAAACGTTTGGAAAACATTACCCGATTGTTTATCGCGGAAGCACCGGCAGGGTGGCCCACGAGTTCATCGTGGATTGCCGTGGCTTTGAATCGACTGCCGGGGTGAAGGTGGAGGACATCGCCAAACGCCTGATGGATTACGGGTTCCACGCCCCGACCATGAGCTGGCCGGTCGCAGGTACTCTGATGATCGAACCTACGGAAAGTGAATCGCGTGCGGAGCTCGACAGGTTCTGCGAAGCGATGATTCTGATTCGTGAGGAAATCCGTGCGATCGAAGAAGGTCGTGCGGACCGGACGGACAACCCGCTCAAACACGCGCCGCACCCGGCTAATGTGGTGACAGCCGACCATTGGCCCCATGGCTACACCCGTGAACAGGCGGCTTATCCCGCTCCCTGGCTCAAAGATCACAAGTTCTGGCCCCACGTCAGCCGGATCGACAATGCCCATGGGGATCGGCATTTGATCTGTGCTTGCCCGCCCATGTTGGATGCTGCACCTTGATCAAATATTTTTCAACACTTGGCATTCAGGAGGCGATGTCGTATGCTCAAGATCATGTCACCCAACCCAGTAACTTCAGCCGGGCAGTTGCGGGATGCTTATCGCAAAACCACGGAGCGCGTGGCCGAGGCAGCGCTGCGCAGCGGCAGACGACCTTCCGACATCCTTATGGTGGCGGTTTCCAAGTACGCCAGCCCCGATCAGATCCGCTTGCTGTGGGAACTTGGGCAGATGGATTTTGCCGAGAATCGTGCCCAGCAGCTTGCCCAGCGTGCGGCGTTGATGGAAGAATTCGTCGCCCGTCGTCGCTGGCTTGGCCCGGCCATGAACGAAGTGCTCGATACCCCTGTCGCCAAAGTCACCGCCAAGCCCCGCCCCAATTCCACCTCGACGCCTGAGGCTGCCAGCACCCCTGCAGCGCCTTGGTCCAAGGGCATCCGCTGGCACATGATCGGAAGATTGCAGCGCAATAAAATTAAAACCGTGGTGCCGCTGGTTCGCCTCGTGCACAGTGTCGATTCCCTGCGACTTGCGGAAGACCTTCATGCCTTTGGTGGTCGGCAGGACATGGTGATTGACGTCTTGTTGCAGGTCAATGCCAGCGGTGAGGAGAGCAAGGCTGGCGTGGTGCCTGCTGCGGTACACCACCTGGCTGAGCAGATTAATTCGATGGTGCATCTGCGTCTGCGCGGGCTGATGACCATGGCCCCGCACAGCGACGATCCCCAGGACAGCCGGCCTACCTTCGCCCGCACTGCGGAACTTTTTCAGGAACTGCGCACCAGTCGCGTCGGTGGCTCCACCGTCAACATTCTTTCCATGGGCATGAGCACCGACTTCACCGTCGCCATCGAGGAAGGCGCCAACCTCGTCCGACTTGGTTCGGTGCTCTTTGGGACACCCACCGGCTTGCAGGATCACGATGAAGATGATCAGCCTCGCGGGGTCATGGAAGATGAACCCATCGATGCGATGGACGAATGAAGAAATCGATGGAAAATGGGATCGAATCGGTGGAATTACAAGGAAACAGGCAGCATTCAGCCCTTTTCAGCCAAACCCTGATTTTCATTTTTGCCCGATTTTCCCTCTGTTTACCATCAATTTCCTTAATTTTCCTTCAAATTCCTTTGTCATTTCCACCTTGCGTCGTGCCAGCATGGCCTGCGCCGTGGCGATGAATTTGTCCGGGTCGTAAGGTTCACCATCAGGGCTGTCATCAGTATAAAAACCAAAAGGTTTGCTGCATTTGGGAGCATAGTTGGACAGCGCGATCATCGAACCTGTATTAAGGCATGACCCGGTAAGTATACGAGTGCCGATGGCAGTACGAACAAAGTCACCGATGATAGGCCCCTGAAACATACGCTTGGTATCTTCGGATGCTTGGTCCGGATGCATCTGTACACGCACCGAACCATAGGTATTTTTCAAGTTACTGACGGTGGTGGATGCTCCAAGGTTCACCCACTGACCTACCAAAGCGTGCCCCAGATAACCCAGGTGTGCTTTGTTGGAAAACCCTTGTACAAGCTAATGACACTCCCCGGCGAACTTGCAGGAGGGCCGATCACGGTGTTTGGCCGAAGGTAGGTATGTGCCGCCAGCTGGGTATGCGTTCCGACATGGCATGGCCCTTCGATCACCGAGTGTGCGCCGATGATAGTATCAGCTTCAATCACAATCGGGCCAAGCTCGGCATTGAGCACCACCCCCGGCTGCAATCGGCTGTTACAAGTGTGAATCGGATACGCACCCAGGGCATGAACATAGGCAGGTAATTTTTCGCCTTCCCTTTGGGTCATGATTTCAAGGTCATATCGAAGCGTACTTTCAAGTGTATCAAGGATGTGCCAGGGTCGATCCCATAGCAGCCTTTGCCCGGTGTTGACAGTATGTATCACCACCATGTCACCGGCAGGGCGCCAGGCCTGCTGTATCAATCGCGCTGCTTGTTCCACCGGCAACCAGGCCCACAATAACTGGCCATCCCTGTGACGTGAATCACCGGTTCCCGCAACGATGCTATCGCTGGCAAACTCACATGCGTGGTGATGCGACCACTAACCAGCAGCACCATGCCCTGCGATGGCAAAGCGTTCATCGCCTTGTTATCCGGTCCTGCTGACGGTTGCTGTGCCCTGCAATGTCGCTGTGTCGGTATAACAGTCGATGCAACGCCTAAAACATTTTCAATTCGCTGGCGCGTGGTCATGGCCCCGGTGAGCAGGTCATAGCATGATCGCAGATCACCCAGCGGACCAAAAGTCACCCAGGCCGTCGTCGAAGATGATAAGTTGGGGAGAGTTCATCAAATCATTATGAGCAAAAAGCAATCGCTTTGCATGGTTAAGCCCAG
>JAAUTM010000344.1 GCA_012031455.1 Phycisphaerales bacterium | reverse complement strand
GTTCCTGCAGCGTCTGTCCCTGCCGGATCGCATACTGCTCCACATGCCGATTCCAGCTTTCCATGAGCGTCAGTCCGCCCAGGTCGCTCAGGGTCGCATCACGCAATCCCGCGATCGCCAAGGCGTTTCGATTGTCTCCCGACACATGTCCCTGTCCCACCGCCAGCAAGGAAGGGTTCCCTTTCACCACCGGATTCACTTCCACATTCAGGGAATCAGTACCCGTGAAAAACGTATTCAAACCCAGCCCCGCAAGCACACCGCTGCTGTCATTGCCAAAGCTCAAGTGAAAATCGCCGTTGGCGGTATTGAGTTTAATTCGGCCATCCGCCGTCAAACTCGCATTGACATTGGCCACGGAATTGATCTGATTCACCAGATCTGTCAGCGTGGTGTCACTTGCCGGGTTGATGCCATCCAGATCCAACTGAATCACATGCACTTCCCGCAACCCGGTTGATTGCTGCGTCACATGCAGTTCAAAGCTGCCATGCTTAGGTGGGTATTTGAGTCCCGTCGCAGCCGCGTCCGCCAAGCGGGCATTTACATCCGTCACACCATAGGTGCCGGTGAGCGAAGTAAACCCCATGATGCCCTGTCCCTGACTATGCACACGGTTGACCTGATAAATCAATTGCCCTGCAAAATCATCCAATGCATTGATCGCCTCGACCAAATCCACCTCGCGCGAATCCACCATCGACCCCAGAATCCCCGATTTGGGTGTCAGCACGCTGCCATCAGCCTTGATCGTCAATTCAATTTTGGTCTGCCCATCCACCAGCGTCCTTCGTACCGCCAGTCCGCGTGCATCGCCGCCCAGCACGATCGGCAGCGAATTCACATACACATCCACCG
This sequence comes from Phycisphaerales bacterium, assembly GCA_012031455.1. The sequence continues at coordinate 2,526 of JAAUTM010000344.1, read as the reverse complement.
CCCCGGTATCCTGCTCCACCACTGAAAAATCAAAGTATGTCGCCAGCTCACCCAAAAGCACATCGCGCTGGTCACGCAAGGCGTTGGCTCCGCCGGTCGCCCCATCCGACAGTGCGATCTTGCGGTTGATCTCCTGAATCTGCGCCAGAATGTCGTTGGCTGCGGATGTATTCTGATCAATCGAGCTGTCCACCAGATTGCGTAAATCCACCAGACTTGTGCGCATCTGCCGAATGAACGCACTGAGCGATGAACCCTGCTGAATCACCAGCGAGCGCAGCGAATCGTCCAAGGGCCGGTTCGCCAGATCGGAAAACGCATTGAAAACTCACCCAGCTTGGTCGAAAGGTCCTTGTCCGATAGTTCGTTGTGGATCGTCTCGATCTGCGCCAGGATCGATGCCTTCTGATTGGCACCCGCTTCATTGGCCAGCCCGTTACGCAAGCGGGCTTCGAGCGCATTATCCACTTGCCTGCGGATCGACTCCAGTTGCACACCCCGTCCCACAAACACCCCTGACATGATCTCCTGATCAGGCACCGGCGACATCGTCACCACCTGTCGGTGATAACCCTTGCTCCCCACGTTGGCCAGGTTGTTACCTGTGACCTCGATGGCAGTCTGATAGCTCAGTAAAGCTGTCCGACCGATGTTGAGTGCGCCGCCCAGTCCCATGTTTCATCACATCCTTGTGATTTCACCTTTGCAGGTGCTTCATCCATGCTTTTTTAACAATCATGCCCTGGTTTCAAACGTACTCAGGGCCATCGCCGCTCGTGGGGGTTGACCGCTTCGCCCATACACCGACGCACCGCTGACGCTGCTAGTCACGCTGCGCATGAGTCCCTGCATGTGCCTGACCAGTTCCTCGCTGGCACGCCGGGTCACTGCTGATTCCTTCTGTACCTTCTGCATCGTCGTGACCATCTGCGCCCGCAGTGCCAGCACCCGTCCTCGTGCCGGTTCCGCCAGGTGCTGTGCCAGTTCCGTCAATCGCCACGGGGCCTTGGCTGAAGGTTCAATCATCTGTGTCAGCAGTGCCGCCAGTGTCAACCTGCGCTTTTCCAGCTCACCGATCAGCTGCACCTGCTGGTTCTCCATACCCAGCGACGCCGCCACCGCCTTGTGATCCGCTCTACGCAGCGCCCCCAGTTTGTCCGCCAGCAAAGCCGACATTCGCAGGTGCGCTTCGCATAGTTCGCGCAGCACCGCTTCGAGTTCGCCAGTCGCTTTTTCAAGGGTGATGGATTGTTGCATGGCTTGGCATTCCTTGGCTGAAACTCAAATCCCGTCTTGTCCCTCTATTCAAATCCGCATCATCACACAGTCATCCATGACATCGCTGGCCCGTGTCCGGGCACCATGAAACCCGCTGTACTTTTATTCCCGGTGTAACAGGTTGATTGCGCCACCTTGATTCTTCCCGCCCCGTTCCATCAATGTGCGATACACCGCATCCACCACCGGCAACCGCGTACCCTTGACCATGCGGTCAGCCAGCAGCGTGTCCATCTGTTCCCCAAACGCATCCTCCGCCTGCCCCCCGTGAAACAATTCGCTCTTGAACGGATCGTTGCGCAGTTGCCCGAGCAACGGCTTCACCAAAGCCGTGGACACCAGTTCCTCAGCCGTCTGCCGAACCAGTTCTTCGCGACTCTGTGGCAACCGATCTGTCGCTGCATCCTGCAACGCCAGAATCTTCGAAAAGTGTGATCCTCCCAACGACAACCCCGTGGCCATCGGCCTGTTGCCCCGCCGAAGTTGATTTCATTGGTAATCTTCATAGTGTCCTAAATCCTTGATCTTCACACTTTTTGCCCCCTACTCCCCCCGGAGAGGGCAGGGGTGAGGGCGTGTTGCGAATCTCTCCCCTTCAGTTTTCAAATTCGGATGCCCCTTGCTTGCGCTTCGGGCTGGTCCCACTCTCCTTATTCCATGATCAACTGTGCATGCAGCTTTCCGCTGCGGTGCAGTTCCTTCAAAATTGCGATCCGATCCGGGGCTTCCACTTTCAACTGATTCAGGGCTGTGAGCAGGTCCGCCAGCCGATTGGCTGCCCGCTTTTCCGTGTCCATGGCCATGAAATTGTGGGCTTCTCGAAGCGGGTTAAGCACACTGGGCTGGGGCGGAGGCGTCAGCGTCGTGATCGTCAAGCCCTTGTGCGAAATGATGACCGGCGAAATCTGCACATCCCCTGTCACCACGATCGTCCCCGTCCGCTCATTCACCACCACCTTCGCCCCCCGAACCGATCAGCGAGGGATCCACGTAGCTCGTCAGTATCTGGCTGATGAATGCAGCAGGATCGCTCCGCTCAAACTCCGGCACAGCAATCAAAATATTTTTCTGATCCGCTGCCTTGGCGATATTCGGCCCATCAGGTGCCAGCAAACCATTGATCAGATTCGACAGATTATTCGCCATCGGCCAGCTTGCCACGCTGTCCTGCAACACCAGCGTGATGCGTCCCTGATCATCCAGATAACGAGTCATCACATCCCGTGTAAGCTGCGCCCCATGCTTGAC
>JAAUTM010000343.1 GCA_012031455.1 Phycisphaerales bacterium | reverse complement strand
TAAACTTTCTCTTTGTTTACGTCGCACCTGCGGTGCGTCGCTAAACTTTCATAATCAACATCACTGACCTACCAACTTTTTCGTGATGCCTCGCACCTGCGGTGCGTCGCAAAACTTTCATGATCAATCCGACTCACCGATTCATCGATTAACGGCTCACCGACCCTCATTCTCACCCGCAAGTCGGCATTCCTGGGCGATACAGACATCGACATACACTTGCCGTGCCAACCGGGCTGACACCCCCAACGTGACCCAAAACACGCAGGATCAGCGGATCCCCTGCCTGAACCAGTTCGACCTTCCGCCCAATGCATACGCCCATGGCCTTGAGCCGATCCGTATCCGCATCAGCGGCCTCAATTCGGCTCACCGTGGCACAAGCCTTGATTGCCAGCTCCGGCAGAGGGATCGTCCGCGTCACCAACATCGTTCCAGGCATCGCTGTCATGGCTTGTCTCCCTCATTTTCAATAAATCAAACTCTTTATTGAGACTGAGTATCAATATACGCACTTGTCCCTTGAAATGCAAGGGGCACGGCCGGTGGGTTGATTAAGTGAATGCAATAACCAAACCGGGGTATTACTACCCGGTGCAAACGAGGACTCTTGAACATGTTGGACTGTGGCCGTGGCGGGGAACCCAATCACACCGATTTCTTGGCTGGATTCCCCTTGGCAATAGCCCTGATGGCCTGAACTAGACAGACCAGCGCACTCACATACCACCAGCGGTCATGCACGATAGCCATAAAGATACAAAGAAAAAACAAAAAGGGATAGAGAATCCGATATGCCCGATATTCCTCCTCTGGCGTATCTTTGCGATATTTCCACCATGGGTGATTCATAGTGGCATCCTTCTTTGTACTAAACAGGCTACACCTATTGCCATACCAATAATGGCTAAAGGCGCCATATACCAATGCAATAAATCATGACCGGAATCCGTGAACAAACAAGTTATTCTATCGGCGGATCTGGCGGTTCGACCGATTCGGAAGTACCAACTGAACCCGGTGGCAGGCTCGCAGCCTTGTCATCATCTTCCGCCACGCGGGCCACGCCAGCCAGAACATCGCCATCCTCAATGTCGATTACCTTCACACCCTGAGCACCACGCCCGGTCTGGCGTACCGTGGAAGCTCCGATACGCACGATTTTGCCCCGCTCGGAGATGAGCATCAGGTCATCGCCCTCCTCCACGCCCAGCAGGCCGACAACCTTGCCGTTGCGCTGCGTCACCGCGATATCCCTTCGGCCTTTGCCTCCACGCGACTGTACCCGGGTGGCTCCATCTTCCTGTTGCACTAGATACTCTGCCAATGGGGTGCGTTTACCAAAGCCGTTGGCGGTCACCGTGAGCAGGTTCCGCAGATCGCCGCTGGTGCAGCGTACCAGACCGACCACCTTATCAGCATCGCTCAAATCAATGCCCTTGACCCCCGAAGCACTTCGGCCCATCGCCCGCGCATCGTTCTCATGAAAACGGATGGCCATGCCATCGCACGTGCCCAGCAAAATATGATCGTCCCCATCGGTCCAGGTGACTCCCACCAGCGCATCACCTTCACGCAGGCCGATGGCAATGATGCCGCTCTTATTCACGTTGCGGTAGTCGGCCAGGGGTGTGCGTTTAACCACGCCTTGCACCGTGGCAAAACAGAGGAACGACTCATTTCTTTCAAAGTCCTCGATGGGCATGAACTGACAGACGCGCTCACCTACTTTAAGCTCCAGAAGGTTCACAATCGCCCTGCCCCTGTTGGTGCGCGGAGCCTCAGGCACATCGTAAACCTTGATGCAATACACCCGTCCGGTGTTGGTAAAGCAAAGCAAATCATCGTGCGTCGAGGCCACAAACAACTGTTCCGTGAAATCCTCCTCCTTGATGTCGGCCCCGATCACACCCTTGCCACCACGCCCCTGGGTTCGGTAAGTGTCCACCGGGGTGCGCTTGATATAACCCATATGGCTGATGGTCACCACCACCTGCTGCTGCAGGGTGAGTGCGCCCAAATCCAGCACCTCGGCCTCGGCCTGTGAGATCACGGACCGCCGGGCATCGGCATAGCGCGTTTTCAGATCCAGCGTATCCTCGCGGATGATCTGCTTCACCCGTTCATCGCTGGCCAGAATTGCTTCATATTCCTCGATCTGCGCCACGAGCTTGGTGTAATCTTCCACCAGTTTGTCGATTTCCAGCCCCACCAATTGAATCAGTTGCAGCCTGCCGATGGCCTCAGCCTGAGTGCGGGTAAGCTCAATGTCACCTTGCGCCGAGCGAGCAAGGAACCTTGCGGGAATGCGCGGAGCATAGACATGCTCAGGCGGGATGCGGAATCCGCGCACCATCAATTTTTCAATCGCCTCATCACGGGTTCGGCTGCCACGTATGAGCTTGATGACCTCATCAATATCACATACTGCGTAAATCAAACCCTCGATCCGGTGTGCTTCCTGTTGCGCCTTGCGCAAACGGAAAGCTGTTCGCCTGCGAATGACCTCAATGCGGTGGTCAATGTAAAGCTGAAGCAGATCCTTCAAGCCCAAGGTACGCGGCTGGCCACGCACCAAAGCGATGTTCAGTATCGAAAAATTGGATTGCAGCGGGGTCAGTTCATACAACTGATTTTCCACCACCACCGGGTCCGCACCCTTCTTCAATTCCACCACCACGCGCATGCCAGTTCGGCCTGATGATTCATCCACAATGTCGCTGATGTCCGAGATGCGTTCTTCTTTGCGACATTCCACGATCTTGGCGATCAGGCTGTCGTTCTTGGAAACCTGGTAGGGAATTTCGGTGATGACCAGACGCTGACGTCCGGTCTTTGTTTCTTCCAGATGGACCTTGCCTCGGAGCGTGACCCTGCCCCGACCCGTGGCATAGGCCTCAGCAATTCCGCGCTGACCCATGATGATTCCGCCGGTGGGGAAATCAGGGCCGGGCACGAGTTTGAGCAGGTCCATCAAACCAAGGTCCGGGTCATCGAGCATGGCCAGAATGGCATCGCAGATTTCACCCAGATGGTGAGGTGCCATCGAACATGCCATGCCCACTGCAATGCCCGTCGAACCGTTCACCAGAAGGTTGGGGAACTTGGCGGGAAGGACTTTGGGTTCCTGCACGGTTTCATCGAAGTTAGGCTGCCAGTCGACGGTGTCCTGATCGAGGTCTTCGAGCAGTTCCATCGCGTGACGGTGCAGCCGGGCTTCGGTGTAACGCATGGCTGCCGGTGGATCGGGGTCGATGGAGCCGAAGTTGCCCTGCTTGTCGATGAGCAAATAGCGCGTCTTCCATTCCTGCGCCATGTTGACGAGGGTGGGGTAGATGGCCTGGTCACCATGGGGGTGATACTTCTTCATCGTTTCGCCCACGATGCCCGCAC
>JAAUTM010000342.1 GCA_012031455.1 Phycisphaerales bacterium | reverse complement strand
TCCAGCGATGCACTGATCGGTGATGGACTGGCATAGGTGAGTTTCTCGACCGGCTGGGGGAATGGCTGGTGCCCTTCAAGCAGGTTGCTTTCCACCAATAACCCCATGAGCGCGTGATTCCCCGCCAATCGCTGCTCGATCACATGACGCCAGACCAGTTCCTGATTCTGAAATTTTTTGGCGGCATTGGCGTGGGAGCAATCGACCATGATGCCCGGGCAGAGCTTTGCCGTCTTTAATGCATCACAGGTCTTGGCCAAAGTATCGGGGTCGTAGTTGGGGCCGTTCTTCCCACCGCGCAAAATGATGTGGCCGTGTTTGTTGCCACGGGTTTGAATGATGGCGGTTCGGCCATCGGTGTCGATCCCCAGAAAACTGTGCTGAGTGCGGGCAGCGAGCATGGCATCGATGGCGATCTGCAGGTCGCCACTGGTGCCATTCTTGTACCCCACAGGCATGGACAAACCCGAGGCCATTTCCCGGTGGGTCTGGCTTTCGATGGTGCGGGCGCCGATGGCTGCCCAGGTCACCAGATCATCGATGTACTGAGGCACGATGGGGTCGAGCATTTCCGTACCGGCGGGCAGGCACATGCCGGTGATTTCCAATAGCAGCTTGCGCGCACGTCGCAGGCCCGTTTCGATGTCAAACGAACCATCCAGATGCGGGTCGTTGATGAGTCCCTTCCAACCGACAGTGGTGCGGGGCTTTTCAAAATAGACGCGCATCACAATGAAGATGCGATCCTGCACTTTAATGGCGATTTCACGAAGCTTGCGGGCATAATCAAGGGCTGCCACGGGATCGTGAATCGAGCATGGGCCTACAACCACCAAAAGGCGTGTATCCGAGCCGGAGAGTATCTGCTTGATGGTATCCCGACCGCGTTCCACAGTGTTGTGGGATGTTTCGTTGATGGGAAGATCCGCTTTAACTTGTCGAGGCGTGACAAGCTGTCGTGCCTGGGCGACGTTGAGATCGGAGGTCGGGCGCAGCGATGCCCAACCACCTTTGTCAGGCGATGTTGCGGATTGGCCCCAACCTTCGTTCTTCTTGGCCACAAGCCCTCCTGTGCTAAACGATAAAAAAACACCCCCGCCAAAGCAGGGGTGATTATGTTAGCAGGGAATCACAGGCGTGTCAGAAGTTGAGTACCCATTCCCAGCGAAGGAAGGTGCCCATTTTGTTGCGGGGGGCCATGTAGTAACCGCCGGGGAAAAACATTTCCGCACTGAGCCGGGTGTTGAGGAACTCGTTGAATTTGTACTTGAAGCAAAGCACCAGCAGGTGTCCGCGTTTCCTTGCCGTTGTTCGTAAAGCCCAATGCCCCAGCTCGGGTGTTTTCATCCGCAAGCAGGTAGTGATAATCGGCACTGGCCATGAAGTCCTTGAACAGGTCACTCTGCAGGCCTACCTGGATGCGGTGGAAATTGGTGGCTTCGCTCACCCGACCCTCGGCTGCAAAAGCATATACATGGTAATCCGACCACTGCGGCCAACGTCCCCACAAGGGATCAAAACCCTCGTAACGGGCCGTGGTCGGGTCATCCCCGGTGAGGTACTCATATCCGCCTCGAATCAAGGTTTTGTTGTCATCGTTAAAGCTGTAAACGACCTGCGAGCGGACACCGTAAGCCAGGGCATCGTTGCCGTTGCGCACGCCAAACTGCCCAGCACCTTCGAGGGTTGCTTTCCAGTTCTCATCAAACTTGTGGGTGATGTGCATGCCAAAGGTGTTCAGGTCCGCATCAATGCCGCGGGCCACGCTGCCCGGAGCCATGGGGTTGAATGCAGGCCCACCGGTACCGGCAGTCAGAAATTCAGTGTTCATGTCCCCGTGGTAATAAATGTAGTAAGGACTGATCTGTGTTTCGGGTGAAAGCTTATGGGTCACCCACAGAATCGCGCCGCGTTCGGTCTGTTCGGTCTGATGCTCGATGTCGTTGTTGATCGTGGGCAGCCAGGCGTTGCTGCGCGAACCCTGATACACCGCTGCCACATCAACCGTGGTGTTGATTTCGTCGAACTTGTAAGTGAACTTGGCAGCGTCCAGATAATTGGTGCGCGAGCCATCCATGGGTGTTCCATCAAGCACCAGCCAGCCATCGCCGAATTTCAAATCCTGACGCCCGATCACCGCAGTCAGTGGCAGGTCAAACAGCTTGTTGAATTTGACGTAAAGCTGATCGATGTAGAGCGGGCTGTTGTACCACTCAGTGTATGCCGCGGGTGTGGCGTAATGTCGGCCTTCGTACGTCAGACGTACACCCAGTTCAACATTTTCAGCAGGGGTGAAGGTGTTCCACCAGCGGGCACGATAGCGTTGGATGTGCCGCTCGTGGGTGGGGGCTACTGCACTTAAGGTATTGAGATGCAGATACTTTTCCCGCAGGCGCAGGTCAGCGCCCCACTTCCACCAGGGTGCCGGGTTGGTCACTTCCTTACGCCAGGCATCCCAGGTCTGCTCCGCCGATTCAACGCTTGCCGAACCCGCCCCGGCCGATGGTGCCGTATCCGTAACCACCGCAGGAGTACTGGTCCCCTGCCCCATGGCCAAGGTGCTCAGACACAAGCTGATACCCACACTCACAAGTTTCGCCGCTGGTTTTTCGAACATGCTAGGCCTCCGCAAGGATGTGAAACGGTGGAAACACAATAGTTCACGTCTGGAAAAAGCAAGTACCAACCCAGCGCACTACATCGGACAAAAGAATTACCCAACTTCACATCATCAGGAGGGAATGAGAATATCTCATCCACTTAGGTAATAAAGGACCTAAAAGCACCAAAATAAGGCCACGAAGGACCGGTAACTGTGGGAGCTTGCCAACCCTATCAAAAGACTACGCTTACGCCCCCCTTCTATAATTTATCCGCTCTAAACTAGCTGTTGAGTCCAAGCGCTGGTGATTGGTCAAAACCTTGCGGGTCCGACATAATTCCAAGCATGGCTCTGCCAATCAAAATCATCTGCATCTGCCTGAATCCCACCATCGACCGGGTATTGCGGGTACCGGAAATACAAGGTGGAGCACATGTGCTGGGGGAAACGTTACTGCGCCAGCCAGCGGGGAAAGCGGTCAACGTTTGCCGATCCCTTGCGCGACTTGGCAGCGACAGCATGGTTCTTGGATTTGTGGGCCAGAATGAAGTGAACTGGTTTACTCATGAGCTAACCGCCATGCAGCCGGGTCGAATCCACTGCCGATGGTTGCCGCTTGCCCAACCCACAAGGGAAAGTGTCACGCTGATTGCCGCCGACACCGGCCTGGACATGCACATCCGCGAGCCGGGGTTCACCCTCACTGCCGAACATTGGGGTCAACTTGAACACGCCTTGCTTGGTGTAGTTCAACCGGGCGACCTCTGTGCTTTTGCCGGCTCACCACCACGGG
>JAAUTM010000341.1 GCA_012031455.1 Phycisphaerales bacterium | reverse complement strand
GCCTTAGTCCAAAGTCCAAGGTCTAATGTCCAAGGTCCAAGGTCCAAGGTCCAATGTCTAATGTCCAAGGTCCAAGGTCCAATGTCTAAGGTCCAAGGTCCAAGGTTCAAGGTCCAAGGTTCAAGGTCCAAGCTTGGGGGCCAACATTTAAGAGATTATGGAATGCAAGGCTTCACTGTTATGCGTTTTGACACTCAGGCTACCCGATCGTAGCGTGGATGGGCTATGAATCAGCGACTTCAAACCTATTGGATCCTATCGGGATTGCTGCTGGGACTCACCGCTTGTACTGCAGCCCCGTCAAACAAACCGGCTTCGGTGGCACAAGCTTCCAACCGGGCTGCCACACAGACCATGGCCCTTTTGCAGGGTCAGACGTTGGGTCAGGGGGAGCTTTGGCCCATGTTGGCGGAAGCAGCCGGTGGCCAGGTGCTGCTGGAATATGTGATGGATGCGGGATTGCAGGCTCGCCTTGCACAGCGCAGCTTGAGCATCTCGGATCAGCAGGTTCAGGCCGAGCAGGAAATGTTTGTGCAAACCATGGGCAGCGATGCCGATCAGGCCCAGCGAGCACTAAAACAGTTACGTGAGCAGCGGGGACTGGGTGAGGTTCGTTACCGCCAACTGCTTTGGCGCAATGCGGCATTGAGGGCACTGGTTGAACCCACCGGCCCGGTGACCGATGCAGCTTTACAACAAGCTTTTGAGCAGCGCTACGGGCCACGTTACGAAACCCGCCTGATTGTGGTGCCCACCTTGAGCAAGGCCACCGAAATGGTCCGTCGGGCCGAGGCAGGTGAATCGTTTATCGATCTGGCTATCAACCACAGCATCGACAGCAGCAAAGCCCAGGGGGGGGCTGTTAACCTCCCATGAATTTGCAGGATGCCACTTTCCCCGCAGCCCTCCGACAGGCGGTAAGCCAATTGGAAGTTGGTCAGGTCAGTGACCCGGTGGCGCTGGACAGTGGTTTTGCGGTGCTGAAGCTGGAACGGAAAAACGAAGGAGCCGGACTAAAATTAACCGATGTGAAAGAGGAACTCGAAATGCGGGTCACCCGGCAAATGCAGCAGATGCTCATGCAACGACTGGCGCGGGAAGTGGTGCTGCAAAGCGATTTGGTCATCATGGACCCGGCTTTGAGCAAGAGCTACGCCCAGGCCAAGGCAGCACTGCTGGGCGGGAATTGAGGAAGTGATCAACGGGTCGAGTAACGTAAGGTGAGTCAGGCGAGGCCTCGAGCGGACCCACCATTAAGTTGGTTTAATGGTCAAGTAACGTAGGGTGGGTCAAGCACGGCCGCGTGCGGACCCACCTTAAAGTTGACAAGTGAAAGTAATGGTTTGTGCCCCGGCATTACCAAGTTGATGATTGAAGATTGATAAACCAGAATACACCCAAGGTTCCCCATGAAAATACAAGTAGCCAGTCGTATCGAACGTTTGCCGCCCTACATGCTTGCCAAGCTCAAAAACATGATTTATGAGCGGCGTAAAACCGGTGCGGATGTGATTGACTTGAACATGGGCAATCCCTCGGATGCTCCGCCGGACCCTGTGGTGGAGAAAATCCGTGAGGCGGTGTTGGACCCGCGCAACAGTCGATACTCGGTATCCGCAGGTGTGTATAACCTGCGCCGTGAGATGTCGCTTAAATATCGTCGCAAATGGGGCGTGGAGCTGGACCCGGCCACCGAGGTGATTGCCACCATCGGTTCCAAGGAAGGGTTCTCGCACCTGTGTCTGGCGCTACTGGGCCCGGGCGATACGGCTGTGGTGGCGGACCCGGCTTTTCAGATTCACACCTATGCGGTGATTCTGGCTGGGGCCAACGTGGTGAGTGTGCCGCTGGGCAACGATGATGCGTTCATCGGGCGCATCGAGACGGTGCTCGACAGCATGACCCCCAAGCCCAAAATGCTCATTTTGAACTACCCGCACAACCCCACCGCCATGACGGTGGACGTGGGCTTTTTCGACAAAATCGTACGGCTTGCCGAGAAACATCAGGTCATGGTGGTGCACGATTTTGCCTATGGCGAAACCTGTTTTGACGGGTACAAGGCCCCGAGCTTTTTGCAGGTGGATGGTGCCAAGGAAGTCGGCTGTGAAATATGCACGCTGAGCAAACCCTACAACATGGCTGGCTGGCGAATCGGCTTTTGCTGCGGTCATCCTGAAATGATCAAGGCTCTGTCCACCATCAAGGGCTATTACGATTACCGGGATTTTCCAGTCGATTCAGATTGCGGCCATTATCGCCATGCGCAACGGGGATGAGTTTGTGCAGAAGCAGGCAATCGTGTACCAGAACAGGCGGGACATGCTCGTCAAAGGTTTGCAGAAACTGGGCTGGGAAGTGGAGTCACCCCGGGCTTCGATGTTCGTATGGGCGAAGGTCAAGCCCGAACACCTGCAACCTTTCGGCGGCAGTACGGCGGATTTCTGCCTGGCCATGGTCGATCAGGCCGAGGTGGCCATGACCCCCGGTGCAGCGTTTGGCGAACGGGGCGAAGGCTACATCCGACTGGCTCTGGTGGAAAACGAACAGCGATTGAAACAGGCACTGCGCAACCTCACACGCGTGTTGTACAAATCAACCGCCACGGTGTGAAGGTGTGGATTGTTCATTGAAAAAAGCCCAGGCATGGCCATGCCTGGGCTTTGTAGTTTTGCATGAACATAGTGAATTGTCTGGGCTTTGTATTTATGTTTGTGATGGATTGTGCGGTGGTAGTGATACCCACGGTTTATGCGGCATTCTGAGTGGGTGGCTTTTGGCGAAGCAGTTCGAGTAATTTCATGTAGCGCACGGTCGGTCCATCGTCCACAGGAGTGGTGTCTTCAACCACTTCCACCAGCTCGGAAGGTAATTCCATCATCGGTTCATTATCGCCAACCCCTGGCTGTTCCACCTTAGAAGCCGGGGTGGTAGCCAAGGTCGTACCCAGCGTTCGGGGATTGACATCTTCCACCGGTGCATCCTGCATGGCTGGTAGCTCAGTAACCGTCGATTCCGGCTGTGCAGGGGCACTTTCAATATCCTGAACCGATGGAGTGGGACGCTGCATTACGGATTGCTTGCTGAACTTTACCGCTGCCTCACTGATCAAACGTGCCTGATCGAGTAACTTTTCAGCGCGATTCATCATTGCCTCAACCCGGGCAGTCATGCCCATCCATTGCTGCTGCAAGTCCCCCATACGCTTATCCAGTTGATCCAGTCTGGCGGTGAAATCCGTTTCAATTTTGCCAATCCACTGATCGTAGGTATGCAGGCTGTGGGACATGTCCTGCTGCATTTGTTCACGAAGTTCGTTTTGCTCCCGGCGTAACCGATCCGCCAAGGCTTGCTGGGTGTGGGTCTCTTTGCGGGCGTTTTCAAAGAGCCGTAATCCCAAAGCC
>JAAUTM010000340.1 GCA_012031455.1 Phycisphaerales bacterium | reverse complement strand
GCGACCGTGAGGGAGCGGTGTAAGCCAGAATCCAAGAATCACTACGCTTCCGCTCGTAACTTCTTTATACCTGGCTCAAACAGGAACCGCCTCCCTTACGGTCGCGGCTCGTACATGCGTTAGCCCTGCAGATGGGCTTCCAATTCCCGTGCTGCCACTGCGCCCTGCCCCATACTTTCCGCAGGCACTCGCTCCGCAGTTCCCAGCGCATCCAGCGTGACCAGCACCGGTTGACGCATCACCTGACCCAGACTCGCCACTGCCACCACCTGTGGCCGGTGTTTGGGTTCTTCTGATTCTCTTGCTGTTTCTTCATGCAGGGTCGCCACCGTCTGCATTTGCCGCTGAATCATCGCCCAGGTGACCTGCCAGTCCAGCCCTGTTGCAATGCAACCATGCAACACCACCCACACTCGCTGCGCTAGCTCAGCCGAACCAAGCTGCTCCGCCCACTTGCTGGTGATTCGCTGGATTAACCCCGGCAATGGTCCGGTGTTCCCATCGTTCGCATCGGCAGATCGGCTGACGCTGTGCAACCATAGCAGCAGGGGGTATCGGTCGCGTGCTTGTCCCGCCCGCTCATGAAACAACTGCACACTGCTTCGCCATGATCCGCCGGTTTCCAGAAGCGTCAGCACCGGCTCAAGATCCAACTGTGCCAGTTCCATCAGCAATTCACGCTTGTCCAGAAAGTAACGATAGATCGATCCCACCGCGCAGTTCATTTCCCCTGCGATCCGGCGAATCGTGGTGCCATCGTACCCATGCTGTGCAAAGCAGCGCTGCGCAGCACGCAGAATTTCACCACGGCTAAGCACCGCTGCAGGTACGTTTGAAGGGTCGATTGGGTTGACAGCCTGATTATCCACTTGATTATCCTGCATGGTTAAAAATCACCCCCTTGAACTTCAGCAATCATGCTCATGCAACCGATCCTGTCAAACGTTAAAATTGCCCCTAGTAAATTACCTGTTGAATAATCCCCCACGCCTGATCTTTCATGGAGACACAACCCACGCCTGATCTTCATGGACCTCCATGAAGATCAGGATTCCCCCATCAACCCTCACGCAGCCGTTATCATGTGTCCATGCCCACGCCTGACAACATCCGCCTGCTGGTCTGCGACATCGATGGCGTACTCACGGATGGATCCATCTTCATCGCCGACGACGGCCTGGAACTCCGCCGCTTTCACGTCCGCGATGGCCTTGGCATCAAGCTCGCCCAGTCCCACGGCCTGATGATCGGGGTGATCTCCGGCCGCTGCACCCGCTCTGCTACGTTGCGCCTGCACGGCCTGGGCATCCGCCTGATCATGCAGGGGCAGAAAGACAAGGGCCTTTCACTGCAGAAGCTTTGTGAACAGGCCGGGGTACCCGCCACCTACGCCGCCTTTTTGGGAGATGACCTGATCGACCTGCCTGCTTTGCAACGATGCGGATATCCCATGGCTGTGGCCGATGCGGTGGAAGAGGTGCGCAAGGTTTCCAGTTACGTCACTCATGCCCCCGGCGGGCGTGGTGCAGTGCGCGAAGCGATCGAACATCTTCTAAAAGCACAGGGCAAATGGTCGCAGGTGGTGGTGGAGTTTAATATCTGATGCAGCTTGCTTCCCTCGACGGCGTATTGGAGGCATCAGGTTGTATTTTTCGGGCGGCTCAAACGTTGGATTGTGAAGGGGGGACAGAGTAAATAAATCATCCTGACACCTTTTCCTGCCCCTTCAAGCCGATCCATATCCGCAGCTCCGGCAGGTCGCGCAGATGCTGCTCGGTGGTGCGATAGTCCCAGCCTTCGAAGACCATCAGTACCAGACAGGCAAACAATTGCGACTGGGTGAACTTGTGCGGTGCGTAGCGGTGCTGGTACATCGGCAGCGCATCCATGCCGACTTGCAAAGCCACCGCAATCACCTTCCGTGGTGAGTTGCTGGTCGTAGCCATGGACTCTATGTACACTGACGATCGCCGTGGCGCAAGGCGCGAATCATTCTAATTTACTGAGGTTTGCGACGGAGCATGTCAGGATGATTTATTTCCTCAACCCGCCCTTCACAAGCCAAAGTTGAGTCGCCCATAAAATTCAACCTGACACCTTTTCTTCCCACGTGGAATGTCTCCTCAATCAGTTAGCCCGTGAAGCAGGTTTCATCGTGTCATTTACCCAGCACCTCGAATCGGTGGCGATGGACGGTCAAAGCATTGTCGAAGTGAGCATTTGCTTTCTACACATGCCTGTGCATGAGCGTGGGGAAGGCCAATGCCAATGTTCACAACATCTTTGTAATCAGCTTGGGCGATTGAGCTGTCAGCAAATTACACCCGCCTGCGAAGCAAAAGTCCCGTGGCCGTGAGCAGTGCCAGAGACAAGGCTGTGGGTTCGGGGACATCACTGACCAAACCCTCGACCTGAATGTTATCAACCCGTGATTGATGGGAAGAACCATCGAAGAATGTGCGGTCGGTGATGTAGATACGAAAACTGGTGACACCTGTCAGGTCCGCATAAGCAGCACCCAGCGGGATATTGACGTTAAGGGTATTGGTGGCATTCACCAGTTTGGGCCAGGCAGTGCCGGCCATGTTCACTGTGAATCCCTCCACGCTGGAACGCCCGTAAAAGTTGGCAAAGTAATTGATGCCTGCCCCAGCGGTGGCAGCATAATCATAACTGAAGGATGTCAGGGTCATTTTCTTATTGACCGATGGGGTGATCTGGATTTCCAGATAATCACCCGCGCTCACCGCCGTTGCAAGATTGTCGCTGATGGCGTTGGAGTTGGCGGCAATGGTGCCGCTGCTCCAATAGGCAGGTGCAAGTCCCGCCCCCTTGAGCAGATCCGATGCTGTCACCCCCGATATAACCGTGGTTGGCGCGAAACTGCCAGACACGTTGAACTCATATCGCGCAATGACGGCTGCATTGGTAACCGTGGTAAAAAGCGCAGTAATCATAAAGGTGAGCATCAGAAACAGTTTTGTATGCAGGGTTTTCATGACAATTTCTCCTTGGTGACATCGATGGTTTGTTAACTGGTTTGCTGTCGGAATACTTGATTCATCAGGGGGTTTTATGGAAGTTCACTGTTAAATGAGGGGATGTTTTTAATCTGTCACTTTCGCTGGCCGCGTTGCAACAAAGAACCAGCCAGTACCACGCCAAGCGTGCTCAGCGAGATCGGTTCAGGTACATAAGTCGTGATCGGAATCAGGTGGTCGGACCCAAGGGTCATGATGATGGATCGCTGGGTTCCCGTGAGATCGGCAAAATTCTGGGTCATGCCGGTGGTGCCGGTAAGGTCCTCGTGCCAGACAACCAGCGGCCCGGTGTAGTTGTTGCTCGGGCGCCCAGGCGTGATGGTGTGCCAGATGCCCCATGTGTGGGAAAGAAAAGATCATCCGCGGGCAG
>JAAUTM010000339.1 GCA_012031455.1 Phycisphaerales bacterium | reverse complement strand
ATGCATTCCTCAGCAAGCGATGGGACCGACTGCTCCCCAGGCGTTGCCGCTTTTAGCGCAAAAGGTCGGGCTGGCCGCCATCGCCTTGACGGATCACGACACCACGGCCGGGCTGGCAGCGTGTGCAGAGGGTTGTGCTGCACTTGGTTTGGGGTTCGTCCCGGGGATTGAGCTTTCGGCTGACCGCACAGCTTTGGATTACCGCTCGGTGGGAAGTGATCGGGACCCGGCTCACGGGCCACGTGGCACGCTGCATATTCTGGGCTTGTTCATCCATACCGACGACCCCGCATTGGCGAAAATCGAACAACAAACCCGGCTGGCACGCGCCCAGCGCAATCCCCAGATCATCGCCTGTTTGCAGGAACAGGGTATTCGCATCAATTACCAGCAGGTGCTCGATCTGGTGCAGGCACAACAGGGTGGTGTGGTGGGCAGGCCCCATATTGCTCAGGTGCTGGTGAACATGGGTTACGCCAAATCGGTGCAGGATGCATTCAACAAGTACCTTGGCCATGGCAGGCCGGGCTATGTCCGCAAGGATCACCTTTCACCCAGGCAGGCCATCGAAGCCATTCACCATGCCGGGGGCATTGCGGTATTGGCTCACCCGGTGCAACTGCGTTGTGTGGATAGCGATGAACTGGAACTGGCGGTCAAGCACCTTTCGGCCATGGGTCTGGATGGTATCGAGGTGTATCACAGCGATCACACTCCAGCCGATGTCGAGCAGTATTCCCGGCTGGCGGAAAAATATAATCTGCATATTTCCGGGGGCAGTGACTACCACGGTTCACGCAAAGCCATTGCCATGGGTTCGCAACATGTACCATTTCATGTCTATGAATCGTTGCGACAGGCAAGGCAGCCGGAAAGTTCACGGATGTAATCATGTGGTCTTAACGAGCCGCTTCCTCCCCGCCATTTCATAAAGGCAGTTGGCATCGTCATTGGCATCCCATAGAACATGCAGTTTGCAGCCCTTGGATTTCTGTTCCCGCACCCCGGCCCCAGGCCGCATCAGGGTCCGCCCACCGGCAGGGGTTTGCCGTCCATCCAGAACAGGCCGCTGGGCGTTTTGACAGGCTTGGGCTAAACCAATCCACAACGCCCAAGGGCATTTGGTGGCTGCCAATGAGCAGTAATCTGTCGAGTCAGGGGTGCCAATCAACCGATGCAGCCGATGGTGAAGGTGGACTTCAACCCGAACCTTCCCGTGGCCGGGGTGGTTAAACTCTGGGTGCTTGCCAAAGTCAAAGGTGACAAATCGCCCGATCCTGCCAATAATCTGTCCCTCAAGGAGGCTCCGCAGTGATGGATGTAATCCCGATGCTCGCAGCCGGCAGCCCGGTGGCCCATGTGGTGGATGGTGTTGTCATACGCACCGGTTCCAATCTGCCTTGGTATATAAGTTCCGATGGGACGCTCTGGCTGATCAGCAATGTCACGGTCATGCTCGTGCTTGCGGGGGTGGTGACAGGCTTGCTGGTGATTCCTGCTAGCCAGGCGGATAGCCACGGGCAAAAGCGGACGCACCACCGACGACTTCCGCGCTCAGGGAACTCTGGCCAACTTGGTCGAATCGGTGTGCGTGTATCTGCGTAATGATGTTTTCAGGCCGGTGCTTCAGGATCAGACCGACCGGTTCACGCCGATCCTGTGGACGTTTTCTGGTTCATTCTGGTGTGCAATCTTTTGGGCCTGGTCCCGTTTCGTGATATCACCGGGCTGATGGGGGTGAATCATGGTCATGGGATCGGCGGCACAGCCACGCAGTCCATCTGGGTCACGGCTGCACTGGCGACAATCTCGTTTCTGTTCTACAACCTCACCGCATTTTTCAAATCGCCCTGGGATATCTGAAACATCTGACCGGCGGGGCACCGATGTTCATGTGGCCATTGATGGTCCCGGTGGAAATTCTGGGCACGTTCATCAAACCCTTTGCGCTGGCGATTCGATTGTTTGCCAACATGACCGGCGGCCACCTGGTGATTGCGGTGTTTTTGTCGTTCGTGCCGGTGGTCATTCAAGCCCTTGGCCCGGTGGGGTACGGCATGGCGATCGCACCGTTGCTGGGCGCTTTTGCCATCAACATGCTGGAAATTCTGGTCGGTTTTATTCAGGCGTATATTTTCACGTTCCTCACCTGCCTGTTTCTGGGTCAGCTGGTGGTGCATGAACATGAGGAACATGAAGAGCATCATGATGAACATGGGCATGAAGATGCACATGCACACAAGCCAGCGGTAAGTCATTGATTTCGAATTTCGAATTTTGAATTTCGAATTTTTCAGAATCTGAAAACGATGTCTTTAAAAAAAACAAAAGGGCAGCATCCGAAAGTATTCCGATAAATCCGAAATCCCAAATCCGAAATTCCAAGGTTCCGATTCGGTTCAGTGAGGGAATCGAACGTGCCCGCGAGGGTAGGGACCGATGCAACCGATGCGACGCTCACCGCATCAAGTTTCAAGGAGTCTGTGTTATGCGTCTTTTTCTCATTGCTCTGGCCATGTTGGCCACGTTCGGTTTGACTTCCACGGTGATGGCTCAGGCGGATCATGCAGCTGACACGAATGCTGCCGCAGTGAGCGCTGACGGGGAAATCAGCTGGTTCTTCCCAGCGGGTGCGGCCACGGCTGCGATCGGTGCGTCCATCGGTGCGGGCATCATCGTCATGGGTGCAGCCCGGGGCATCGGCAACATCGGGGCATCGGCTGTCGAAGCCATCGCCCGCCAGCCTGAAGCCGGTGGTCGAATCTTCACAGCCATGCTGATCTCGGCAGCGCTCATCGAAGGTTTCACCTTCTTCGCGTTGCTGGTTCCGTTCTTTGCCTACGGCAACAAGTGATTCAAACGCACACGATCCCACGGAATTAACACCGTACAAGGTCGTGTGCTTTTCCACCTTGGCGCCAAGTCAGTAACATAGGTAATGACTTTGCTGGGGTGTTAAAGCACGCGACCTGATGAAGGATGACCTTTCATGCGTAATCTGCTGATGTCCGTTCCGATGTTGACGATCCTGCTTGCTTCCCCCGTGCTGGCGGCATCGGAAGGGGAGCCGAGTTTGTTTGCCGGGACCATCGCCCAGTCGATCGCAGCAGTAGCCGTGTTCATGGTGCTGTTTGCGGTGCTGTACCGGGCGGCCTGGGGTCCGATTTTGAAAGGCCTGCAGGAACGCGAGGAGCACATCAAGGCGGACCTGCTCAAGGCTGAGACGGCGGCCAGGCAGGCCGAGGGCCACGCTCAAGGAATATCAGCAGCAACTGGCGCAGGCCCGTGAACAGGCCAGTCGCATCATGGACACTGCCCGGCGTGATGCGGAGCAACTGGCGGCCAGCATTCAGGAGGAAACCCGCAAGGAACTGGATGCCATGAAGAAACGCATGGAAGCGGAAATCCGCTATG
>JAAUTM010000338.1 GCA_012031455.1 Phycisphaerales bacterium | reverse complement strand
TGTCTTATTCGTTACTCAAGCCGGCATTTCACTTCCTGCCGCTCGACGAAACGTTACCGTTTCGCTTCAACGCTGGCAGGAACGCTCCTCTACCATTTCTTTCGAAATCCACAGCTTCGGTTCACGTCTTATTCCCGATCATTGTCGGCGCTAAAATCCTCGACCAGTCCGCTATTACGCGTTGTTTAAATGGTGGCTGCTTCTAAGCCAACATCCTGGCTGTCACCGGATTCTAACTTCCTTTCGAACTAAGGCATGATTTGGGACCTTAGCTGGTGGTCTGGGTTGTTTCCCTTTTGTCTACGAAGATTATCCCTCGCAGACTGACTCCCGCTTAATTCGTCGCAGTATTCGGAGTTTGGTTGGAACGAGCATCGGGTTAGGACCTCATTTCCATCCAGTCGCTCTACCCCTGCGAGTTAACAAGCGAGGCTAGCCCAAAAACTATTTCGAGGAGAACGAGATATCTCCCAGTCTGATTGGCCTTTTACTCCTCCCCAAAGCTCATCACAGAACTTTTCAACGTTCACGTGTTCGGCCCTCCAGGAGGTTTTACCCTCCCTTCAGCCTGGCCTTGGGTAGATCACTTAGGTTTCGCGTCTGACCCCTGCGACTCGATGCCCTTTTAAGACTCGCTTTCGCTGCGCCTACCCCAGTGTATGGGTTAAGCTTGCCACAGAGGCCAACTCGCCGGCTCATTATGCAAAAGGCACGCCGTCATCCGTCCGAAGACAGACTCCGACCGCTTGTAAGCGTACGGTTTCAGGTCCTTTTCACTCCCCCTTATCCGGGGGTGCTTTTCATCTTTCAGTCACCTTACTTGTCCACTATCGGTCGTCAAGGAGTATTTAGCCTTGGAGGGTGGTCCCCCCATATTCACGTCGGGTTTCACGAGCCCGGCGCTACTCTAGGGCTACACTGCTTTCACATGACAGGGCTGTCACCTTCTTTGGCCGACCTTTCCAAGTCGTTCACGTGAATTCAGTTTTGTCCGTTTTCGCTCGCCGCTACTTACGGAATCGCGGTTGCTTTCTTTTCCTCTGGGTACTTAGATGTTTCAGTTCCCCAGGTTCGCTTTTGCACCCTATTCATTCAGATGCAAATACCCTTTCGGGTGGGTTGCCCCATTCAGAAATCCCAGGATCACAGTTTAGTTGCCAACTCCCCTGGGCTTATCGCAGGCTCTCACGTCTTTCATCGCCTCTTGACGCCAAGACATCCCCCCGTACGCTCTTAGTAACTTGATCACACCGACCTCCGATCGACCATCCCAGATCAGCCACCCGTGAAGGTTGCTGACCCCAGTCCTTGATCGTAAGCCGATGCGATTGCCTTCAATCTTTTTTCTTGTGAATCAGAGCCTTCATCCAGCATGAAAACTTGCGTTCCCATGCCGTATAAAAACCCTGCTCCTCAAGAGCTCGGTTCGTCTCGGTATCGCACATATTGTGCGATTTCCCGCGTATCCACTTGTCAAAGATCAATTTCCCGAACCAGCCAGATAAATCTGACGGATCCGGGGACCGCATCACTGCGGGCCGCGTTTCTCCAAGCCCCGGCTTGGAAACCTGCGACCCGAAGTGAGTCGAGCAATTTACCATTTCCAAATCTGTTGTCAAGTCCACCTGTTCCTTGGGCTTCCAATTCAATCCGTTCGCACGCTCTTTACCCGTCCCTGAATCTCCAAAATTTCATGCTCCAGGAAGAGATTTTCCCTTAAAAAAGCGGGAAACCCTTCATTTCTTCGGCTCACTTGTGCCCCTGCGTGAATCCCACAGAAAAAAGGTTTTCAACGGATAATCCACCAAGGGACCCTGCTCAACCCCTACACACCCGACTGCCCAATTACCGTCATCCATAAATTTTACCCGATTAATTGCCAGCGATGTCCATGCTCTGCCAAGTTTACCGCGACAGGCCACAAGCAGCTTGGCGTTTCCGCAGGCCCGATGGAACCAATGCATCGCTGATTGGCGCTGCTCCTCAGAGGTATTTTTTTAATACGAAATTTACAATCGCATGGTTCCGATACCTCAGGCAATGATGGGGATTATCAGCGGGTTGCCTTGATATTCACCCTCGTGCTTCAAAGGTTGAATCCATGGAGAGATGGGGATTATCAGCGGGTTGCCTTGATATTCACCCCGGCTGCGACGGCACTGCAATGAAGAAATAACCTTGAAATTTGCACTCAGGCATGCGGTCGAGTTGAACCAACCCCCTGTTCTCACGTATCGTTATAAACATCTCGATCACCAAGTAAGGATGCTTCTGCATGGCCACTGCTCATTCTCATGTGTCCGACAACCTGCAACTTGAATCTCAGACTGGCCAGGTCAGCCTGCAAATCATCGCCACGCTGCTGGGTGGTGTCCTGCTGGTCTGTTCCATCTTTGCACGCTTTCTTTTTGACAACGAGTTTTACTATCAATCGCTGGGTCTGCTTTCCGCTTTGCTTCTGGGTGTACCGCTGATCTGGGTCGCCATCAAGGACCTGCTCTCCGGTCACGCCCACATGAATGAACTGGTGGCTCTGGCGGTGCTGGCTGCCATGGTGCAAGGCTGGTACACCGAAGCTGCAGCCATTGCCTTTTTCATGATCATTTCGGTCCTCATCGAAAACCGCACCGCCCTGGGCGCACGGGCCAGCATCGAATCGCTCATCCGCATCACGCCCACCCGCGCCAGCAAACTCGTCAATGGCAACGAAGTCGAAACCGAAGCCAAGGACCTCAAGCCCGGCGACATCGTGCGCGTCAAACCCGGTGACAACATCCCTGCCGATGGCCTGATCCAATCCGGTAACAGCACCGTCAACCAGGCCAACATCACCGGTGAATCCATCCCCGCAGACAAACAGGAAGGCGATGAAGTGTTCGGCGGGACCATCAACCTCACCGGGGTCATGGACATCACCGTCACCAAAGCTGGCTCGGATACCACCCTTGGCCGGGTCAAGGAAATGATCCTGCAAGCCGAGCGCACCCGTATCCCCATTGCACGCTTGATTGATCGTTACGCTGCCTGGTACACACCGACGATTCTGATGCTCGTGGGTATCACCCTGTTTTTCACGTTGCAAAGTGAGACTCAGGATGCCTGGAACCGAGCGATTTCGATGCTGGTGATCGCCTGGAGCACCATGTCCCGCAAGGAAGCCGTCTGGTTTTTGTAGCGGTCTTTGGAGATGTCGAAGATGCTCTTTCGACGAAATCAACGAATTCCTCTGTGTCTTCCCTCGGCTCATAGCCGCGTTTGGTGCATTCCGTGCACACTTTGCCGAATACCTTCGTTCTATGGGTTTTTCCCCTTCTCGCTATGACCGTGATGTATGGATGAGACGTCGGACACCTTTCGATGGTTACGACTATATTTGTACCCATGTGGATGATTTTAAGATTGTGGCCAAGGACCCGGATCATTGGATGAATAAGATC
>JAAUTM010000337.1 GCA_012031455.1 Phycisphaerales bacterium | reverse complement strand
TCCTGAATGGTCCCGTGACGATCAAGGCGGGAACCACGCTGGGATCGGGGGTGCGGGTGGGGTCCTGGCGCATCGGTGACTTTGGACGGGGGAACCCTTAACTCCGGCGTAGTGCTGGAGACCAGCAATCTCAACTT
The DNA here is from genome assembly GCA_012031455.1 of Phycisphaerales bacterium. The sequence goes on along the minus strand of JAAUTM010000337.1, from coordinate 3,312 downwards.
CATCGCCGGGCAGATCGGCACCGGGCAATGGAATCAGGACATCACCTTGCGCAGCGGGGATACCATCGGCGGCGGTCAGTTCAGTGGGGCGATCCTGGTGGATGGCGGGGCGCTCTATGACGGGGAATTTAGCGGAAGCATGACTTACCTGCGGGGCACCATCGGCACGGGAACCTGGGAGCATCCCATCACCTGAGCGCTGGCGATGCTATCCACGGGGGCACTTTCCTGGCCCCGGTGGTGTTGGCTGGGGGATCGATTGGCGGCGGGGTGTTTGTAGGGGGATGCCTAGTCCAGGAGGGCCAGCTCTCAGGAGGATCGTTCCCGGAAGCGGGACTGGTGATCGATGGTCCGGAGGTGGCCATGGATGTCTGGGACATGATCACCCTGGGCGGTCTGGAAATCCGGCGCGGTTCCCTGTGGCTCAACAATCAGGGGGTGCTTGATATCCAAGGCTGCCAGATCCGCAATCAGGGAAAACTGGCCATTCAAAGTCTTTGGGGCCAGGTGATGAGCGATGCCAGCTCCTGTGTGATCCATGCCTCGGCCTGGGCAGCAACGGTGCTGATCGGTGTGGATATTCCTGTTCAGGGGTCCACGGTCATGACCCGCAGCCGTCTACCCTGGCTGGGATGGTGAACCATGGGTGCGTTATTGATTGACATTGCCCAGGCTCTGGTCACCGAGCTCAACGCGGCAGCTCCCGGCAGCTTTACCCAGACGTTCACGGCGGTCCGGGGGTATTGCCCGCAGTTTGATCTGGCGGAACTCAAAACCCTGCGGGTGACGGTGGTCCCCCGAAAACTGGAGTTGGCCAGTCTCACCCGCCAGAGCAACCAGCATGATGTGAGTGTGGATGTGGCGGTGCAGAAGAAGGTGCTCCTGACGGATGTTGCCCAGCTTGATGACCTGATGATGCTCGTGGAGCAGATCGGAGACTACTTCCGCCTGCGTCGGCTGACGGCGCTACCCAACGTGCTGTGGTTAAGGACGGAGAATCTGCCCGTGTATATCCCCGAGCATCTGGAGGAAAAGCAGGTCTTTACCAGCGTGCTGACACTGACCTTCCGAGTGGCGCGGTAAAGATCACCCCGCCGTGGCAAGGAATCCAGCGCGATGGTCAAGGTCAGGGCCAAAACCCAGTTTGATCCCCGGAAGCTTAAACAGACGCTGGGGAAGGCCAACTTCCGGGGGCTGGGGCATGCCGGGGCGGTGATCCGGCTGATGGCCCGGCATTCGATTCGCAAGTCCGCCCGGAAGTCGGCCCCCGGCAAGCCGCCGCACACCCGCAAGGGGAGACTCCGGGGAGCCATCAAGTATGCCCTTACTTCCGGGGGCAGCGGTGGTGATCGGACCGGATTATGCCAACGTCGCTGATGCGGGGGCGGCGCACGAGTTTGGCGGGCGCTTCCGCCAGGAGCATTACCCCCGCCGCGCCTTTATGGGTCCGGCGCTGGAGAAAGTCAAAGATCGCCTGCCCCGCATGTGGGCGGGCTCGGTGACCCCCTGAATAAGGATCAAACCATGAGTGTCAAACTCGGCCTGGATGCCAAACTTTATTACTGCGTCGCGGGCATTGGTTCCGGAGGCGGCGCGCCTACCTGGACGGAACTGACCAATGTCAAAAACGTCACGCTCTCCCTGACCAAGGGTGAAGCGGATGTGACCACCCGTGCCAACAACGGCTGGAAGGCCACGGCGGGCACGCTCAAGGAAGGGTCCATTGAATTCGAGATGGTCTGGGACACCACCGATGCCGGGTTCACCGCGGTCCAGAGCGCCTACTTTGGCAACAGCCTCATCGGTCTGGCGGTGATGGATGGCGGCATCACCGCTGCAGGCAGCCAGGGACTGTGGGCCGACTGCATGATCACGGATTTTTCGCGCGATGAACCGCTGGAGGATGCCATCAGCGTGAAGGTGACGGCCAAGCCGACCTACTCGGCCAATCCGCCGATCTGGAAGACCGTTGCGTCCTGAGGAAGCGGTCGTCCTGATCCAGGCCTGAGCAAATCAGACTTTTAGGAGCCGGTGATTGACCCCCAGGGCATGCGCGGCCTGCGCCAGGGGTTTATCCGTCGTCCACAGGGTTCGGCCATGAGCATGAGCACAAGCCAAATGCAGGGCATCGAGTGTTCGCAGAGGGGTGTTAAAACCCGCCAGCCAGGTGCGGGCGATGTCATATTCGCGGGCCCCGATCTCCAGGGACTGGTAATACCCATCGCTCAGATGCTGACGGAACTGGGCCAGAGCTTTCTGGGCGGCGGCGCGGGTCAATTCGCGCTGGCGCACCTTCAGGGCCAGGAGGGAACAGAATTCGACATCCACCAGCGGACTGATGGCCGGGGCGGGCAAGGCCGCCAGGGCCCGGTTGACCGCAGCGCTGAGTGTTTCCGGGCAGTAGTAGGAGCCCAGCACGCTGGTATCCAGGTAAGCCATGGTCAATATCTTTCGGCTTGGCGGAGGTGGGTGAGGGTGGCCTTGGATTTAGGGGCAGGCTTGCCCAGCGAAGCGCGGAAGGCCGACAGATCCGGCAGGCCCTGGCGCAATGCTGCGGGCATGGGCGTGATCTGTGCCACCGCCTTGCCGCGCCGCAGCAGGGCCACCGTGCGTCCGCCCTGGACGGAATTGACCAGTTGGGCGAATTGCTGACGAGCATGCTTGATGCTGATGGCATTCATCGGTCAGGCTCCAAAAATCATGGTGTACACCAGCAGTGTACGTTTAGTCCATCGACCAAGCAAGGAGGCCAAACCAGTCCATGAAAACTTTTATCGACAACGCCGGACGCACCTGGACGGTGCAGATCAACGTGGATGCCATCAAACGCGTGCGTGACCTGGCCCGGGTGAACCTGCTGGAGGTGGTCGAGGGCCAGCTGCTGGAACGCTTGATCAGCGATCCCATCCTGCTCTGCGATGTGATCTATTGCCTGTGCCAACCGCAAGCCGATTCGGGGGGCATTAGTGATGTGGATTTTGGTCGGGCCATGGGCGGCGATGCCATTGACGGGGCGACCACAGCGCTTTTGGAGGAACTGGTGGATTTTTTCCCGCAGGCCAAGCGCCGGGTGCTGGCCAAGGCGCTGGCCAAACTGCAGATGCTCCAGTCCGCAGCGCTGACCGCAGTGGAAACCCGGCTGGACAGTCCGGAACTGGACCAGTTGATGGCGGCCCGGCTGGCCCAGTTCCAGGAGCCGCCCAGCAGCTGCTCTGGCAGTGTGCCGGAATCCTTGGCATCAACCCCGGACCATTGACCCTCAGAGAACTGGTGCTCATGGCCCAGGCCCGTCAGCAGGATGCCTGGAATCAC
>JAAUTM010000336.1 GCA_012031455.1 Phycisphaerales bacterium | reverse complement strand
ATTCGGATACGTTAGGCGTTGATGATCAGCTTGGCCTGCAGCTGCAGCCCCCGTAAACGTCGACTCATGGTCGCCGACGAAGGTTTGGCTCATCGACGATGCTCCAAAGGCCAGTTCTGTCGCCGACATGCCCAACTCACGGGTCGGTCGTGCAACACCGCCCACCGATTTGAACTCAAAATGAAAAAGGCTGTAACGGGAGCGGCTCGTTGAAGGCATTTGATCAGACCGCTTCCTCCCGGGCGCGGCTCGTTAAGACCGAATACCTGGAAGTGGGAAGCCAACTACGCCACGCGTGCCATTTTCTCGGTCAGTAAATCACGCACACCTTCAATAGTAAGCGGCTTGGCGAAGAAGTAGCCTTGTCCCGCATCACATTCCAAAGCCTGCAACTGCACCAGCTGATCGCGGGTTTCGATACCCTCGGCCACAACATGCATGTTCAGATTGTGCGCCAACGCCACGATGGCCTGCACCACAGCCGGGTAATCCCTGCGCTTGGCAAGGTTGGCCACGAAGGCACGGTCGATCTTCAGGCCATCCAGCGGCAGCCGATGCAGGTACGAGAGCGAGGAATAGCCTGTCCCGAAGTCGTCGATATCAATTTTCACGCCCAGTGCCCGCAGGCTCTGCAACTGCACCCCCGCAACATCGGGGTTGGTCATGATGGCACTTTCGGTGATTTCCAGATGCAGTTGCTGTGGTTTGATCCCGCCGGTCTCCACTGCGGTTTGAATGAACTGGATCAGGTTGTCCTGAGCGCAGAGTTGCCGTTGGGAGAGATTCACATGGATCGCCAGGTCGGCAGCCGCGGGGTGGGTCTTGGACCATTGGCCCAGTCTGCGGCAGGCCTCCTCCACCACCCACTTGCCCAGGGGCAGAATCAAATCAGTTTCTTCAGCCAGGGGGATGAAATCATTGGGAGCCACATAGGTGCCATCTTCACGTCGCCAGCGAACCAGTGCTTCCAAACTCAGCACATTACCGCTTTCAAGATCGAAGATGGGCTGGTAATAAAGTTCGAACTGTCGGCCATCGATGGCCTTGCGCAGGTCCTGTTCGAGCAGCATTCGCCGGGCAGCCTGGTTCATGCATGGCTGGTCGAAGAGTTCATATCGGCCACGTCCTTGGCCTTGGCCGTGATACATGGCGGTATCGCCATCGCGGACCAAATCTTCGGTGTTGTTGTAATGGGCGTTTCCAAACACTACGCCGATGCTGGCGCTGGTGAACACCTCATGGCCTTGGATTTGAAACGCCAGACCTCCGTCAGGTTGCAATCGGCTGAGCAGGTTCCGCAGCACAGCCATGCTGGGGATTTTCTCCAGCAGCACCATGAATTCATCGCCGCCCTGCCGTGCCAGCACGAATGAATCCCCGGGCAATTCCTGCTCTTCAAGGGCCTGCCGCAAAGCTTTGAGCAGGTAGTCGGCTCCCTGTCGCAGCAATTCATCGCCGACGTTGTGGCCCAGGCTGTCATTGACATTTTTGAAGTGATCCAGATCAATGAACAGCACGACATATTGATGATCGTTCAGGGCATGGGCACGTTGCAGGCGTTTTTTCAAACGTTGCTGGAAAAGAACGCGATTAGGCAGACCGGTGAGTGCATCGTGGGTCGAATCATGGTAGGAACGCATCTCCGCAAGCTTACGCTGGGTGATATTGTCATGACCGATCACGGCAAAGATCTGGCCTTCCCGCTCCAGCCGGCTCACCCGCATGACAAACCAGCGCGGCTCATTAGGCGCGTGACACGAGTATTCAACTTCAAAACTGTCACATTTCCCGTCGAGTAGCTCCCGCAACCGCAGGGCCACCTCATGGGCCTGCTCATGGGTTTCCCCATGCACCTGCTGACAGATATTCAGGTAGTTGGTGCCAAGCCCACCGGAAGGGTCGGCATGATGATTAGCCAAGGCAAAGCCGCGCCAAGCCTGATTGACATCGATGATCGTGCCGTTGTGATCAATGATGCACATGTGCGTGGGCAGGGTGTCGAGGACCGCCCGCAGGAAGCCGCGCGATTGTTCCACCATGTCCCGCACCTGCGATTCCCAACGGCGGCAACGCAGATGCATCACCCCACCACTGGCGGGTTGGCCGGGGACCAGTGGGTAATACGAAACCTCCACCGGCTGAGTGGAACGGTCGGCAGGATGAATCAACATCCGCATGGGTTTTGTGCTGTGCTGTGCCAGTGATGTCAGACACTGAAGCGGGGTGACTTCGTCAGCCGATTGCTTGTCTTCCACATCCGTGACTGGTTCCAGGAATGAATAAACCGTCTGACCGACGAGTGCGCAGGCATCGACCCCCAATATTTTCGCTGCGGCAGGATTGGCGAAGCTGATCTGGCCTTTGGGGTTGATGCCCAAAATGCCTTCCTGCGTCACGGCCAAGAGCTGATTCTGATAGGTTAGTTGCTGTTTTTGCTGGAACTGCTGTTTGTGTTCCTGAGTCACATCCCGGCCATGCAGCATCAGCCCTATACCGCAGGGTACTGCACGCAATACATACCAGCGATCCGGACGGGCAAAATATTCTTCAACCTCCATGGTTTGCCGCTGATCCATGGCTTGCTGAAGTGCCACAAATACAGGACTTTCCAATAACTGAGGTTGACTCTGCCAGAGGATTTTTCCCTGCAATTGACGCGATGCCGTGGAAAGCATCGCCTCGGCAGCAGGATTCATCGCCAGCACTTTCCAGGCGCGATCCAGAACCATCATGGCATCAAGGCATTGCTCCCATGCCAACCCAGGGATGGTCTCCCCGGACTTGCCCACCGGCTCAGATATGTCTTTTGCATCATGCGGCATGGGCATCAACCACCATCCCGTTGGGGATTGGTTTGTGTAATAGAATCCCTGTCGAATATCGGCAAAATTGGCAGGCAACTATCGCGAGCTTGGATAGGGTGATACAAATCAGGGAATTTGAGGATGCCTCGGACTTTAACCTGCTGCCGCCAGGGAATCACCAAGATGAAGGTTTTCCAGTTCCGGACGCTGGCCAAGGGCGATCAGCAGACGCTCGGTAGTCACCGGAACATTGCCCAGTTGTGCCAGTTCCAGCGCAGCCGCCAGCGAACCGAGGTAACCCGCCTGAGTGAGCGTGGCACCGGCTGAAAGGGCCAGGGTCATTGTCGCCAGCAGGGCATCCCCCGCACCCACCGGATCCATCACATGTTGCCCCAGGCTCGGTAAATATTCGCTGCGCAAACGATTGGTGAACCACTGATCCCTGTTTTCCTCACGGGGTCGAAACAGCAGGCAACCCTTGCCGCCCAATGTCACCGCCAGGTTGGCAACCTGCAACTGCCGCATGAGATTCATCGCCACGCCCGGCAAGCTGGTGTCAAAATCACCCAGCACCCCGCGCAGTTCCCTTTCATGCGGTGTCAAAAGGTCCACCCCCTTGAACGCCCAGCAAGGTTGGACGCGGCCCG
>JAAUTM010000335.1 GCA_012031455.1 Phycisphaerales bacterium | reverse complement strand
GCGACCTGGCAGCGGGTACAGGTGTATGATTTTGCATGAACTTTCAACACGAACCGGAACAACGTCGATTTGTGGGAAGCGTGGACGGGCAAACGGTCACCGCTCGGCTGGAGTATTCCGTGCAGGGGCCGGTGTGGAACTTTTTCCATGTGTACGTCCCGCCGGAGATGCGCAGTCAGGGCATCGCCGGGGCACTGGCCAAGTTCGCCTTTGAAGAGGCCCGCAGGCAGGGGATGAAAGTGCTGCCCACCTGCCCATACCTCAGCGGAGCTATCTGCCTCGCCATCCGGAGTTCAATGATTTGCTGGCGGGGTGAGGATCAGAAAGAATGGATCATGGATAAGGGATAATGTAGAGAGGGCTCCGGAAACCCCTCTGCCCGCAGGTGACATGCGTCTCCCACAGTTATGAAGATTGCTTCACCGTCAGGTGTATGGAAAAATCACTGCCCCGGCCAAGGTCGCTGTGTACATGCAGATGCCCTTGATGTTCCTCGATGATACGGCGAGTGGTGGGAAGGCCCAGACCCGTGCCCCCCTTCTTGGTGGAAAAATAAGGCTGAAATATTTTCGGCAGCACCTCCGCAGCGATGCCCGGCCCGGTGTCGATGATGTCGATCACAGCTTCGAGATTGCTCGCTGGCCCGTGGGTGCGGGTGCGCAGGATCAGTTCATCGGCTCCGCCATGCGGTTTCTGGGCACTACGAGCCTCGGCCATGGCCTGCGTGGCATTGATCATCAGGTTGAGCATAGCCTGTTTGAGCAGGGCAGGATCGGCCTGCAGGGTGATCGACTGCGGGGATAGCTCGGTGCGGATACGCACACCCATGACCTGAGCCTGAGGCAGAAAAAAATCCGCCAGTTCGGTGACAAGCTGGTTCACATCCACAGGAACCCGGTCAAGTTTCATGCGTCCTGCATAGCGGAGAAAATCATCAAGGATGTCGCGCAGACGCTGGGTTTCACGTGCCAGTGAATCAACACGCCGCTGCACCCGGCCAATTTTTTCGGGCGAAGGTTCCTGCGTGCGGGCAAGGTCGACAAGGTCTTCCTGCACAAGCTGAATGTTCAGGCCCACGGACGAAAGCGGGTTTTTTATTTCATGCGCCAGGCCCCCGGTGAGCATGCCCAGCTCCGCCAGTCGTTCGGTCGCACGAGCTTTGCGGGCCATCGTCTGGGTACGCTGCTCGGTGCGCCGGAGCAGGAAATACACAAGCGGCACAAGGATCAGCAGGTCCAGTGCAGCACCGATGAGGATACCCAGCCAGAAATCGCTCATAAGGGGTAGTGTAATAAGCAAACCGGGGGAATAGAAAAGCCCACACCGATGCGGTGTGGGCTTCGTCGTGTTTGTGCTGTAAATAAATACCCACAGCGATGCGGAGTTAGCGCTTGATGCGGGCCGAGCCGCCACCTGCGACGTGGAGCAGTTCATCCAGGGCGATCTGCGATGAATCGCCACGGGTGCTCATGAGCATGGCTCCGTGGGCCACGCCGAGGTTAACACATTCCTGGGCCGACTTCCCGGCGAGGAACCCGTAGATAAACCCGCTGGCAAAACCATCGCCGCCACCCACGCGATCTTCGATTTCCAGATTCTCGAAATTCAATCCATCGTAGAACGTGCCCTCATGCCACATGATGGCCGACCAGTCGTTGATCAGGCCGGATTTCACGCCGCGTAGCGTGGTGCCCACCACCTTGATGTTGGGGAAATCCTTAACTACTTTCTCCACCATCTTTTTGAAAGCGCGGGTATCGATTTCACCCTTTTCAACATCCACACCTTCGACCTCGTAGCCCAGCACTTTCTGGAAGTCTTCCTCGTTGCCGATCAGGCAATCGATGTAAGGCACCAGTGGTTTGGTCGTCGCAATGGCTTCCTCGCTCTTCCAGAGTTTGGAGCGGAAGTTCAGGTCATAGGAGACGATTGTTCCAGCTTCGCTGGGCAGCTTTGACAGCCTCAGCGGTGACAACCCGTGTACCTTCGGACAATGCAGCATAGATGCCCCCGGTATGGAGCCAGCGAGCACCCTGATCCTTGAACAGTTTGGTCCAGTTCACTTCCCCGGGTTTCATCCCGGCAGTAGCGCTGTGGCCACGGTCATACAAGGTGGTGGAAGCACGGCGACCGGTGCCGACTTCGGTGAAGTTCAAACCGATGCGGTCCTTCTTGCCCACCCCATCGAATTTGCGGACCAGAGCCATGGCTGATATCCCACCCCCACCGCGCGGGCGTGGTTGAGGATGAGTTTGCCCATGGGCGAATCATTGACGCCGCCCACCCATCCGGTGCGCAGACCAAGGCGTGAGAGGGCATAGGCGACGTTGTACTCGCCGCCGCCGACCCACACTTCCAGAAGCGGGGCGAACTCGATGCGGCCGTGACCTTCAGGGGACAGGCGAATCATGCACTCGCCCAGGGAGACTTGATCGAACTGACAATCGTTAGCGGAACGAATCTTCATGCTCATGGCGGTTGCGGCTCCGTAAGGGTTGGGGGGGTATGCGTGGAATGAACCGGGAGATATTGTGGGCATGGCAGCCCGTGTGTCAAAGCGCGATTAAGACAACACACTTGCAAGGAAGCAGTCTGATGGGCTTTTCAAGCCACAAATTGCTGATGTGCGCGGCTGACTTTATTCGGCGGGCTTTGACACTACAATGTGCGAGCAACTCAAGGCATCAACATCCCTACCAGGAAAGGAAGTCTCATGCAGATCGCTGAAAAAACCGTGGTTTCCATTAATTACACCCTCACCGATCCCAAGGGTGAGGTGCTTGATACCAGCAAGGATCGCGGACCGATGACGTATCTGCACGGTGTGGGGCAGATCATTCCAGGATTGGAAAAAGCCTTGATGGGCAAGTCGGCAGGCGAGGCCATGACCGTGACCATCGCAGCGGAGGAAGCCTATGGCGCCAGGCAGGAAGAACTGGTAATGACGGTCCCGCGCGAACGCTTTCAGGGAGTTGAAAGGATGGAAGTGGGCATGCAGTTTCAGGCGCAAGGCCCGCAAGGTCGGCGGGTGGTGACGGTGGTGGGTTTTGAAGGGGCTGATGTGAAAGTCGATGCCAATCACCCGCTGGCGGGCATGCCGCTGACCTTCGCAGTGAATGTGGTGGAGGTGCGGGCGGCCACACAGGAAGAACTCGATCACGGTCACGTGCACGGCCCCGAAGGTCATCACCATCATCATTGATGGTGCGTTCGTGTTGGATCGGTAAGTCAGTCAAGTCAGAGCCCGCACCTTCGCTGCGGCGCTAAACTTTTTGCTGTTAACGATGTCGCACTTTCGGTGCGGTGCTAATCGCAAAGCTCATCGTTTAAAATATTATTTCACTACTGTCCGGTTAACGTGAGACGACTTGGACGCAATGGCATCTGACTTAACGGCTTACAGCATCCGATGAGCGCGCACGACTTGAACTTGCTCGTAATGTTCAGCCTTCTCCCGATCCAAGG
>JAAUTM010000334.1 GCA_012031455.1 Phycisphaerales bacterium | reverse complement strand
TGTAATCGTTGCGCTGGCCCATGGACTGAATGAAGGCCCGATCGATTTTCAGGCCATCGATCGGGAAGCGGTGCAGACAGGACAGCGATGAGTAACCGGTGCCAAAGTCATCCATGTAAAGCTGGATGTTGAGTTTTTTAAGTTGTTCCAGGGTCTGACTCATCAGCACATGATCTTCCATCATGGCGGATTCGGTGATTTCCAGTTTCAGGCGGCGGGGATTGATGCCGGTTGCTTTGAGGATCTGCTGGACGGTGCGCCCCAGTTCCGGGTCACCCAGTTGCTTGACCGAAAGGTTGACACTGATGGTGAGATTGCTGGCTAGGGGCAGTCTGGCGTTCCAGTTCATCAGTTGCCGACAGGCTTCCAGAAGGACCCATTTGCCCAGTGGGATGATCAGCCCGGTTTCCTCGGCGATGGGGATGAATTCGCTGGGTGGAATGAAACCCCGCTGCGGATGACGCCAGCGCACCAGAGCTTCAAAACCGATGGTTTCGCGTGATTCCAGATTGATGATCGGTTGATAGACCAGAGCGAATTCGCTGCGTTCGATGCCCTTGCGCAATTCATTTCCAGCGCCAGCCGAGCCTTGATCGATTCATGCATCTGCTGATCAAACACCTGGTATCGGGCCTTGCCCTGGCTTTTGGCGCGGTACATGGCGTTGTCGGCATCGCGTAGCACTTCTTCGGGGTGGCTGTAGCCCAGATCGGACAGGGCGATGCCCATGCTTACCGTGGTAACCACTTCCTGCCCGTCGAGAACGATCGGGCTGGACAATTCATGTTGCAAACGGTCGGCCACGCGGATGGCATCCGTGGTGGTGTTAATATCTTCAAGCAGTACCACAAATTCATCACCACCCAGACGGGCGACAGTTCGTTGCGGATTATTGTTGCGGGCGATGGTGTCGGTGGGGCGTAGCACTGTGGTTAACCGCCTTGCCATGATTTTGAGCAGTTCATCGCCGCAAGCATGCCCCATGCTGTCATTGATAAGTTTGAACCGATCAAGGTCCAGGAAGATCAGAGCAAATCGGTGTTCGGGCAGGCGCTGATGACGCTGCAAGGCGTGTTGCAGGCGATTCTGCAGCATCACCCGGTTGGGCAGCCCGGTGAGGGCATCATGGTGTGACATATGCAGCAGGCGTTCTTCGGTGGTCTTGCGCTCGGTGACATCACGCATCATGCCGATGACGTGGGTGAGTTTTCCCTGCTCATCGAACACCCCTTGCGAATCAAACGTAACCCACACCCGGCCTTGATCTCGGGTGCGTACCTGTACTTCAAGATTGACGCTTTTACCGCTGGTAATGCGATTGCGACAGCTTTCCAGAAGTGCCGGATCCATCTGTGGATCCAGTATGGCCTGGCTCACCCGTTTGCCTCGGACATCTTCCAGAGCCATGCCGGTCAATCGGAAGAAGCCTTCATTGATCCATTCAATCTCGCGGTTTTCATCGCAGATGAACACGGCATGATCCGTACGTGCGGCCACCATCGCTAGCTTACGGACTTCATTTTCTCTTTGCCGCAGGTCCAGCGTCATCTGCTCCGCCAGGTGCAGCGCCCTTCGCCGGGTTTCTGCAAGAGACCAGGTGACCACTGACAAAGTCACAGCGACCAGAATGCCTGCCGAGATGATCAATGTCGCCAGCGATGTCCCGGTCCGTGGTCCAAAATTCCATCAGGCTGAGTGTGCAGATGCAGCAGTTTGCCCGCAAAGGGGATCAGCAGAATCCTGCTGATTGGCTTTCTGGGCACATTGTGCGGCCAACTGTGAGCGAACCCCCGTTGCGATCCAAGGCTCTTCGGGAACGGTTACCTTCGTACCCGGCAGCTTGCCTTGCAACTGTTGTAACATTTGCCGGGTGTCCAGCGTAGCGACGACCCAGCCTTTAATCCTGCGGGATTTGCCAGTTTTACCGTCTAATACCTCTACAATCGGTTCGTAAATCACCCATTGAGGCATCAGAAACTGGGATTCGCTGGCATCCGCAGGATCACGCCCGTCCAGACGAGGATGTCCCCAGAAGGTTCCCATGAGGGATCTGCCTTCGAGAGCTGCCTGGTCCAAGAGTTCCCGGTGCTGATAAAACTGCGCCAGGTTGGTACTGGATTCCAGCATCCTCCCATCCGACAAACTGAGGTATGTCAGTGCATAAACATCGGTTGATTGGCTTTCTGACCTGCTGCGGTCAGAGGGAACAGCCTTGGGACGATCCGACGATATCCGGCGTACATAACCCAGAGATGACATGCCTGCACAGTTATGCGGGTAGCCTGCGGATTGCAGAAACATCCGCCATTCGTCAGCCGTCACCTCTTCACTGGCCAAAAAAACTGCCCGTACGGTTCCAATCATCTGCTGATACATCCGCAGGTGATCTTCGATGGTTTTACGAATCTGGACGGTTTGATTGTCCTGCTGAATTGCCTGTGATTCGGTCTGATGCAGGTGTACCATCGCCGCTGCCAGAAACGTGGCAGTGATGACGAGCAACAGCACTCCCAATGCCAGTCGGTGATGTGCCAGATGCTTGCGAAAATAATTAAGCACAGGTTTGGCCGCTCCCCAGTCGTTATCCGAAATACGCTGAACCATCCATGACTCCACAGGGAGTATGGAATCCATCCTTTCCTTCTATACAATTCGGCCCTCAGACAGGCTCACTTGACCGTAAGCACAGGTTTTCCTCTGAGTTTCAGTGAACTTTGCGAGGTTCCAATTTGATGTTTCCCGTGGTATCGGACTAAAATCGCCAAGACGGTAAGGATTGCGACCATCAGACCGACTCATCTTTACCAATGTTTGTTACCCTACGATTCAACCCTGAATTTAACCAAGGAGTTTCTCATGGCCAGTGACGCGATTTTGGAATTGACCGATGCCAATTTTGAACAGGAAGTGCTTCAGAGCGACAAGCCGGTATTGGTCGATTTCTGGGCTGAGTGGTGCATGCCCTGCCGGATGCTTGCGCCCACCATCGAGGAACTGGCCAAGGATTTTGGTGACAAGCTTAAAGTCGGCAAGGTCGATACCGATGCCAACCCCAACACTTCCATGAAATTCGGCATTCGCGCCATCCCTACGGTGATCCTTTTCCACAAGGGTCAGGCTGTCCGAGAATTTGTCGGGTTGCAATCCAAACAGCAGTATGCTGCCGAGGTCACCAAGCTTTCAGCCTGAGGCACGCCCTCAACCCGCCAATATTGCATGGCCGACGCCCTGCCGTCGGCTTTTTTCCATGCAATAAAGGTGAATTGTCGCACCTATGGTCAGCAGCACCTTCGGTGCTTCGCTAAACATGAACCACCGACTCAACGATGAACCAATCTGGACGCGACAAGTCGCATCGCTAACCACCGATAACCCTCATGCCTTTTCATCACCAACGACTCCCCAATGGACTGACCATTCTGGCTGAGACCAACCCCGAGGCACATACGGCCGGGGTGGGTTATT
>JAAUTM010000333.1 GCA_012031455.1 Phycisphaerales bacterium | reverse complement strand
TCGGTCACCAGCACCGGCATTCAATACCCCCGCACACTCCAACATGCGTTTGACCTGCTGTTCCACCGCCTGAAAGTCATGGATCACGGGCAGTAGTTTCTCCTGCATGTCGATGACCAGCAGAGCAGTAAGCTCACGTTGAAATCGGGGTAGGCTCATGCCATCAGTTTACCGATTCGCCCCGCCAAAGCACAGGCATGGCCCTGCCTGGGTATAAACGCCCGCAGGAAAAATTTGCCATCAATTCCATCGCATATTCCTAGCGCGTACTGTTCGAGTTGGTCACTCAGTGGTACCATGATTTAGGTTATGCCCATGGTTCGTTGGCGTGGGCGAATTGTTCAGGGAGCATGAAAATGATGAGCACGATGAACCCGTCTGGTCGTTGGTCTGTTTATTCCATGGCAGTGGCTTGTTTGCTGGCACTGGCGGTGTGGGTGGTGCCAACCCATGCACAGGAGGCACCCTTTACCGGGGTGATAGTGGAAGATAATACCCTGGTGCGATCCGGGGGCGGCAATCCCTTTTACGCTGTGGCGCGACTGCCCAAAGGAGCTACGGTCACGGTGGAGGAAGTCGTGTTTGGCTGGTACCGCATCGCTCCACCACCAGGCAGTGCTTCCGTCATTGAAAAAGCCAGGTGCAATTGGCTGCTGATGGAAAGACGGCCACGGTGACTGCGGACAATGCTCCGGTCTTTGCAGCCAGCATCGAAACCGAAAGCGCTGGCCCCGACAAGCACTGGCGCAGGCAACTGAATATCGAACGTGGGAAAAGCATTCAGGTGCTTGGCGAAGAAGGGAAATATTACCGCATCACCCCGCCTGCCGGAGCTTCGGTGTATGTCGCTCCCACCGCATTACGCAGGGCGGATGCATCCGTGGCCACAATGAGCGTTGCCCCACCGACGCCTCCGGCCCCAGCCGCTCCCGCAGCAACTCCGATCACTGCTCCCCCCGTAGCCCCGGCTGCCATCCCGGTACCTGCACCTACCACTGCCACTCCGCCAGCCACCTCCACACCAGCAACCACCACCCCGCCAGCTGCTTCAACCACCACGCTGCCCACAACCCCGGCTGCACCATCGACACCGGCCCTGCATCCGCACCTGTGGTTACACCCGCGCCTACCACCACCAATCGATCTGAATCTCTACTTCCCCCGGTTGAAACCGTGACCAGAACCCCTGCCTCAACACCTGCCCCTGCTGCACCAGCCCCATCAGCTCCGCTGGTCTTGGAACCCGTCACCCCCCCTGCCCCAGTTGCTCCGCCCGTGGTAGTGCGTCGCGCTACCGCTGCGTTTGTCGAACTGGAACAGCGTTTCCGTGAGGCCATGAAACTGCCTCTGGAAGAGCAGCCGCTGGGTGAATTGCAGGTGGCTTACCGCTCCTTGCAGACTGATGCTCAATTGTTGCCATCCGAGGCCCGCATCATTCCCGCCCGCTTGCTCCAACTGGACCGCAATCAGAAGCTGACAGAACAACTGGGCGACCTGTCGTCCTTGAAAAATGAACTGGGTCTGCGTCAGGAACGAATCGAATCGGTGCGGATCGAGTCGGTGCGTCGTACCAATGCACCACAGGAAGCAGTGCCCGGCCAAGGCAAGTATTACGATGCTGTGGGGCAACTGGTGGGTTCAGCCGTGTATGACGGAAATCGCATGCCCC
The DNA here is from genome assembly GCA_012031455.1 of Phycisphaerales bacterium. The sequence goes on along the minus strand of JAAUTM010000333.1, from coordinate 1,803 downwards.
AGCTTTTCCGCCTGCTCGATGCCTCCAGCCTGCGTACCGTGGCCTACGTCCAGCCCGGTGATAAGATCAACCCCAAAGTTTATCTGGGTCAGGTGGTTGGCCTGATCGGCAGCTCACGCTATGACCCTTCCCTCAAACTCAACATTTTGAAGTGAAGTCCGTGGATATCCTCCAACCCAGTCCGAACAACTGATACCAATTTCGGTTTTTTTCGACTCTACATCATCATTGATTTAAGCGACAACCCGCTCCGCAAAGCGGGTTGTTTTTTGCGCACAGGACATCCATGTTTCGCAGGCCGATTAAACGTCACGATCCAACAGCGATCCTGCACCAATCCGTGCTTACGTTGAATCTTTCGCAAAAGTGTGTCGATGTGATCGGTGACGGAAATACGAATTTTTATACCGCATCCAAGACCTACGCATTGGGAAGTTTCAAAATGATTGTTAAACACAACGGCATCCGCATCGGCGAGATCATGGTCCGCAGAGGAATCCTCAGCGAACAGCAGGTGCTGGAAATCCTCGATCGTCAGCAGAATGTGCGTCTGCCCTTTGGTGTGCTGGCTGAAAAGATGTTCGAAGTTTCCGTCGAAACCATTGAGGAAGCCTGGATCGAACAATACTGCCACATCTCCGGGGAAATCGATCTGCGTCATCAGCAGGTGGATGTGCGCGTCCTCAAGCTCATTAATCGCCGCCAGGCCTGGCAGTTTGAAATTCTTCCTCTGCGCTTTGAACCTTCGGGGGAACTGCTCATCGCAGCCTCTCGCGAACGACTGGCCAGAGCTGTCACCTTTGCCGCCAATCGGCTTAAGCCAATTGTGTATTTCCGGGTAGCAGAACGTAACCATCTGCGCAACTTTCTCAAACGCCATTACCCCATGCCCGAAATCAGCACGGAAATCTTCCGCCGTGCCCATGAACTGGCCCAAACCAGTTGATGAACCAATTGGCCCAATGATCTTGTGAACTAAAAAATGGTTAGCGGTGTAGGGTGGATCAAGCGGGTCCACGAGAGGGTCCACGAGCAGACCCACGAGTCAATTCGCCATGGGGATTGTCCTTGTATAGCAATGTGGCATGGCCGCGGTTTCTTTCATGCCCCGGGCTTGCTCTGTCGTTGTAGAAATGACATGAGCAGTTCCGCTGCCGCCAGTGCATCCCGGCGCTGCTTTTTCTGCCCCCGTGTCAATTCGCGATCTCGCAGCTTATCTTCCGCCGCAGCACTGCTGAGCCGTTCATCCTGCAAATACACCGGCAAACCAAAATTAACTTCCAATTCACGAGCAAAGCCCCGCGCTTTTTTGGCCATCGGCCCTTCGCTGTCATCCATGTTGAGCGGCAAGCCCACCACCAGCGCGCCCGGCCCATGTTCCTCAATGGCCTCTCCGATTTTTTTAAGCAATGCCACCCGATCACCCACCTGCAGCACCACCAGTGGCGTGGCCAAACGTACACGATCATCCCCCACCGCCAGCCCGGTTCGCTTGTCGCCCAGATCAATTGCCAGGTAACGCATAAGCTCATCATAATCCACTGCAACCGACACTGGCTAAGCCCGGTATGCCCATGAGTGTGAAACAGGCCGAAACCCTGATCCCTGATGCCCCTGCCGCCCCCGCGACCACCGTGTCGGATGGGGAACTTGCACGGCGCTGGTGTCAGGGCGATCGCCATGGCCATGGGTTCCCCTACTAGCGGTGTTCATGTATTCTCCATGGGCGCCCCTTTGCCGTGGCCCAACCCGCCTATACGCCCCCACCGGCCACCGCAGCCAATGCCAGAATTTGATGACAAC
>JAAUTM010000332.1 GCA_012031455.1 Phycisphaerales bacterium | reverse complement strand
GATATAGAAAACACTGTCCAATCAATAACGACTTTTCAGGATATACCGTTTTTATGGGTTTATTACGCGCAGCCATCGACAAGCGCCACTTTCGTGCGAACTTACTTTGATGTTGATTCCATTCATCCTTGATTTTTTGCGTTACGACAACGCGATGACATATAGATAATATTGCTAGCAAAGCCTCACGACATGTGGAAGATGTTGGATGATTGGTTTCACCCGCTGCACATACCACCGAGGTATCAACAACAAGGGTACGTTTGGGACTCATTTTCGAGAAACACCCCGGTTTTCCACTGCGTCAAGATACCTTTGTTCTAATCTGAGTTCGGTATCTCCAAAATCCTCAGGCCATTGTCCATAGGCACCGTTCTCATCGAGTTCAGCGGTGGTGAGGTTTGTGATGCCTTGATCATCGCGATGGAACCAATGAAGTTTGATATCGCGGGGAGAAAAATTTTCCAATGCCACCATCATTTGTAACTGACGCAGTAACAATGAACTATGTGTTTCAACAACCACGCGGACACCACGATTGGCAGCTTCGCATAACAAGGATGCCAGACCAATCTGTGCTTTGGGATGAAGATGGATTTCCGGCTGTTCAAGGTAAACCAATTGTCCAGGCATAGCCGCCAGCAACGACACGAGAACGGGCAAAGATTGAGAGACCCCTAATCCGACATCCGCAATACTGACCAAATCGTTTGCACCACCGCGACGGCTGTGCGGCAAACGTCCAACCTTCAATTCGACTTCTGTGTCTGAGACTTTTTCAGCTTTAACCTTCCAAGACAGTCCGATTGATTTCAGGTGCTTACCTAATGTATCAAGTTTGTCGTCTTTGTTGATCTGCCAATTAAATACAAGACTTGCGACATACTGATCAAAGGTTCCTGGAAATAGAAATAAATTTTCGGTGGCTCTTCTTGGATACGTACGCTGGGGATTTCCTCGTAATCCGGGCAGGTGAAGTATTGATCTGATATGGTTGACAAATTTACCTGCGGGCGCCAGCCTCGTGTCGAGAAAAAAAAAGTTTCGCTTGGATTCGCCTGGCTCAATAGCGGTAATCAGCAGAAAACAGCGATCTCGTGATATGCTCCATATTAATTTGCGGCTGTTTATCACCTTGGATACATTAACATTCCAATCAGGTATATTTTTAAGTATTTCCTGCTTCTCGAGGTCATGTCGGTAAACCTTCGGTGTTTGTGATTTATCAATATACACCATTTCACTGACATCAAACCCATCGTTCTGCTGTTGATAGGTTGTTTTGAGCGATTCGCCGTTGGTCTTGTGTATTTCGACGGAAAAAGAGCGAGGTTCTTGAACTGGACTGGTTGACAAAAGTTGGCCTGTCGAGGTGAATCGAACATTCGGGCCGTCTAACAGCAGAGCACCGGGGTCTCCCGGTGCCTCAAGTGTTTGTTTGAGGAGCAGCAAGGGCTGCATGACACTCGACTTCCCTGCACTGTTGGCGCCAGCCAATATAGTCAGAGGAGCGATTTCAACGCGGGTTTCCTTGGCGATAGACTTAAACCCGCTGATGGTGAGAGCGCTGATCGATGTGGGCTTGTTTGCCATAATCAGTCATCCACACAGATCATTGATTCAATGAGCATTTCGAACCAATTGATCGTACAAGATTCGAACCACCTCAGCATTTTACTGTAAACATGAGAGAGGGTCCACTGCGAGGCACAGATTCCAGCACAGTGGCCGGTTACCCTGCAAAATTGGAGGCACAACAAGCATTTCTGGCCTCGCTTTGGTCGCCTTGTCCTCGCCCTGCGAGACGCCATTCTGGGCATGGTGCATGCGGAATCAGCACACATGCCTGAACAGATTAGGGAATAAGAGGAAGATTAGTAGTTAATTAACATATACATATCCTTCCCTTCGCTCATAACAGCGGTTGAAAGTAGTTATTCAATCATCTACTTTTCCCATTTTCATCGTATCCTCTTGCTTTGCACTTCGCGCATTGAAATAGCGGGTAGTGACTTTGTGAAGTATAAACCCATACAAAAGCAGCAGGGCCAGTAACACCAGCACCCTCACCAGTTCCAATGCCAAACCATCCGGCACGGGATGAATGATCGGCCCAGTTGCATGCGCATGGGCATTCCGAGGCACCAGCAGATTCCCCACCGTCACAAACAACCCCAGCACCAGAAAGGGCACCTGTGGCCCGAAAATGAGCCACATCCCCACGACGACAATCAGGCGGGGGTTATCGGTGGCGTTCTGATAGGCCTGCCCAGCAGAAAAGACCTGCCCCATCGGATCTATCGAGGCATGGGCGGACACGGGTCTGGCGCAATGCGGGCAGAAATGGTCAAACCGCCCGATCGGCTCGATGCAATGCGGACACACGAGATTATCGTTCCCACCTTCAGCCATGCCTCACCTCACCAGCGCATGGTTCCATCCCCGCCCTTGACTGCATACCCGGAACCTGCAACATCATTGTAATCACCAGCACGGGCAATGGTATGCAGCTTCCGTGAATTCTTTTTTCGTTATCCTATTGGCCATGGGACGAGTACGGGCCATCTTATTACTGACGGGAAGATACTGTTTCTTAATGGCTCCCATACAATCATGTTGAGCTATTGCAGATACCTTCGCTCCATCGGAGGCAGATGGTATGAGTGAAACAGGGAACATCCTTGAAACCGGGCCAGCCAGCGGAATACTTCCGGTGGACAACGGTCGGCAAAAGCCGATCACGGTCATTGGTACGCCTGCGATCCGTGCCGGGTTTGATGCCAGGTGCCTTGAGCAGGCAATGAACAGCCGATGCGCTCCGGGCGTGACCGACTTGGTGCTCAACCCTGATGCTCATGTGGGCTACGGCGCTCCGGTGGGTTGCGTGCTGGTATCACCTACACATATTTATCCCGGGCCGGTCGGCGTGGACATCAAATGTTCAATGTCGCTGTTGCAACTTGATCTGGCCGCTGAGCAGATCAATGACAAGCGAACTCGCAGGGCGGTGATCAACGCCATATTGGAACGCACACCCACCGGTGCGGGACAGGGCCAGCGTTTTGCCAGGAAGTCGCGGCATGTGGATGTGGATACCGGCAAGGCTGTCATCGTGCAGGGGGCATCCCCAGCCGTGTGTACTTCACTTGGTATTCCACCCCACTGGGCATTGCGGTGTGAGGATGCAGTGCATCAGGGTCACGATGACACGACCGATGCCCTTGCACAAAGGCTGGAGGTGGTGCTCACCCATGAGCTGATGCGCAACTTTAAGGATAAGGTCCAGCAACTGGGATCCTATGGCGGGGGCAATCATTTTGGTGAGTGTGAGGTTGTTCAGGTTCACGAAGATGAAAGGGCGCATCAGGCAGCGGACACCTTTGGCTTGCGCCATGGGCATGTTGCGTTTCTATCCCATTGCGGTTCACGCGGCTTTGGCAACCTGCTGGCACAGGCCAGTTCAAACCTGCAAC
>JAAUTM010000331.1 GCA_012031455.1 Phycisphaerales bacterium | reverse complement strand
CACGGTGGCCACATGAATACCAAGCTGGTCAGCCACGAGCGTCATGGGCAGGGGTTTCAGATGCTGCGGCCCATGATCGAAAAACTCACGCTGAGCTTCGAGCACCACATTGATCACCCGCAGGAGCGTGTTCTGCCGCTGCATGATCGCATCAATCAGCCAGCGTGCCGAGCGCAGGTTGTTGTTGACAAAGTCGCGGGTTTTGCGGTCCACACCGGGGTCCCTGCTCATCCTCGCATAGCGGGCGCTGATGGTCAGGCTGGGGGTACGGTCCACGGTCAGGCGGGCGACATAACGGTCGGTGATGTCATCGTATTCCACGATCGCATCGGGCATGATGGTGCGCGGCATATCCTCGGCCAGGAGCCTGCCCGGGTGCGGATGAAACTGGCGCAGGTTGGCGATGGCAGCCTTGATCGTCTCAATGGGTAGATTGGTGCGCTGGGCGATCTTGGGTAAACGGTTGGCTTCAATATCGCGCAGATGTTCGGCCACGAGCAGGCGTTCGGTGGTCAGATCTGGTCCAGCAGCCTGCCGAATTCTGGCATCGATCTGCATCAGCAGACATTCCTGCAGATCGCGTGCCCCCAGCCCCACGGGTTCGAGGGTTTCCTGCACCAGCTTGAGTGCCTGATCCAGCAGTTCGCGGGTGAATTCCTGCGGAGCCTGGGTGAGCATGGTTTGCGGATCAGTGCGGATGTAGCCATCTTCATCAATGAAACCGATGAGGTATTCCCCTGCTGCACGCAGGAGCGGTGTGGTTTCCACGAGGTGCCATTGATCGAGCAATTGATCCGAGAGCGAAGCCGGGCGGGCGGCGGTGTTGTTCATCGCCTCCATCTTCGGGTCATGATCATCGTTGCTGGCGGCTCTGCGGTAGCTGTCGCCGGTGTCGTAGGCATTGGCCTCCCACGAGTCGCCGTATTCCTCGGCCATGTTGTCCAGGCGTTCAAAGTCATCCTTGTGATTGGGGTCGGTATCCTTGACCACCAGTTCGCGTTCACCTTCGGTCTTGGTGACAACCGGTTCCTCCGGGGCCTTGCCTTCGATTTCATCATCGCCATCGCTACCGGGTTCGCGCAGTTCCAATGTCGGGTTGGCGGACAACTCCTGCTCGATGCGTTCCTCCAGCGCCTGAATGGGGAGCTGGAGAATCTCCATCGATTGAATCATGCGCGGAGCCAGCTTCATCCGCTGGTCCATCCGCATATGTTGTCCGGCATCTATTCTCATACGCTGTTCATTTACTAAGGCATTTCACTACCACAATTCACGTTGGCTCAAGTACCAGATCGCTGCAGCGCCGGTTCCACGGAGCTGTGCCTTGGAGCCAGGGGTGGAATCGACAGAGCAGCGTGACAGTCTAGGAAGGCAATCCGCTAATGCAGTCATCGGCAATCAAGCGTGAGAGCATCAACCATTTACGGGGCGGCGGCCCTCGATGGCATCGGCCAGGACGGCCTTGCCGGCGGATTCAAGGTTATAACCGGTAGGCAGTCCACGCGCCAGGCGTGTCACGCTGATTTTCAGTTTTTCCAGTTCCTGCGCCAGGTACAGGGCTGTCCCGTCGCCTTCGAGGGTGGGGTTGGTGCCCAGGATCACTTCGCGCACCTGACCGCTGCGTACCCGCTCCAGCAAGGCGGTGACGGTCAGTTCGCCGGGTCCCAGACCATCCAGCGGGGAAAGCCGACCCATGAGCACATGGTACACGCCATGGTAGAGGCCCGTGGCTTCAAAGGCCGCCACATCGTTGGGCTGTTCCACCACCAGTACCAGTCCCTGATCACGATTGTCATCGGCACAGATCGCGCAGGGGTCGGTCTGGGCGAGGTTCAGCAGCGCGAACATTGCAGGCTGTTTTGTTTGAGGTCGAGGATGGCATGGGCAAGCTGACCGGCTTCGGCGGGGCTGACCTTGAGCAGGTGCATGGCCATACGCTGGGCGCTGCGGTTGCCGATGCCCGGCAGTTTCGCCAGTTCTTCCACCAGACGATTCATCGGCGTGTTGGGGGATCCCTGCCTGTCCATGATGCTATTGTAAGGCAAGTGGCGCTACGAGGGCTTAACCACCATGCACAATGATGATCATGTTTGTCTTTGTTTCCATGTGAGCAAGCGCAAGGTGGTGAACTATTGCCAGCGCGAAAAGCCAGCGGTGGCCAGCCTGATCAGTGAATGTTTGTCGGCGGGAACCGGTTGCGGGTGGTGTGTGCCGTTTTTGAAGAAGCTGCACCAGCAGGTGATGGACGGCCAAGCAAGCCCTGACCTGCCGGTGTCACCGGAAGAGTACGCCAGACGCAGGGCGCAGTTTCGTCAAACCGGGTACGGCAGGATGAGAGCATAGTGCCAGTGTCATGAAAAAACCCCGGCATTGGCGTGCGGGGCTTTGATGCAGGAATCCCCCGTTTTGTGGCGCCTAAAAAAAACCCCGCATTGGTGTGCCGGGGCTTTGGTAAACAATGATTTATCCAATCAAGCTCAGTTACCGGGCTTGGTGCCACCGGGGCCGAAGAAAATCTTGTCGGTACCCAAGGCTCCGCCCTCGCCCATGCCACCCATGAGGCTGTCGGATTTGGCCTTCTTTGACAGGGGTGCCGGGGATGCCGGGAGTGCCTGGGGTGCCAGCCGCAGCACCAAGGACACCGGGGTTGGCTGTGGTGTCGCTGGTCCACTGGGCAACGCTTGAGTGACAGGCCGATCTTGCGCTCATCCATATCGACGCGCAGAATCTTGACTTCCACATCCTGCCCGACCTTGACCACATCCTCGGGGTTCTCGACCTTGTGGTCCGAGAGTTCGGAGATGTGCAGCAGGCCTTCGAGGCTTTCTTCGAGTTCGACGAACACGCCGAAGTTGGTGATCTTGGTCACCTTGCCGCGGACGATCATGCCCGGCTGGTAATGGCTGGGGATCGCTTCCACCCATGGATCCTGCGTCATCTGCTTGAGGCCCAGGCTGATGCGCTGCTTTTCCTGATCCACTTCGAGCACCACGCAGCGGGCGGTGTCGCCCTTCTTGAGCACTTCGTTGGGGTGGCTGATCTTCTTGGTCCAGCTGATATCCGATACGTGCAGCAGGCCATCGATGCCCGGTTCGATTTCGACGAAAGCGCCGTAGCTGGCCAGGTTGCGCACCTTGCCCTCGACGACCGTGCCGGGGGGGTACTTCTGAGCCACCAGGTCCCAGGGATTGACTTCCGTCTGCTTGATACCCAGGCTGATTTCCTGTTTGTCCTTGTTGATTTCGAGAACCACCACATCGATTTCGACACCCACGGAAAGCACTTCGCTGGGGTGGTTGACCCGACGCGTCCACGACATTTCGCTGATGTGGACCAGGCCTTCGACACCGTCTTCCAGCTTCACAAATGCGCCGTAGGAGACGATGTTGGTCACCGCGCCCTTGATGCGGGTGTTGACGGGGTACTTCTTCTCGATGTCTTCCCAGGGCGAAGTTTCCTTCTGCTTGAGGCCCAGGG
>JAAUTM010000330.1 GCA_012031455.1 Phycisphaerales bacterium | reverse complement strand
GATCCATCAAAACCTTAGTGCGGCTGTGCTGATGCGGTTGAAATACACAAATCAAAACGCTTGGGCTGATAGTGCGCCCTTAGTGCTCGCAAAGTGGTGTCGATCTCGGTGGGGTGATGGCCATAGTCATCGATCACCGTGATCTTTGAATTGACTCCCAAATTGCCTTCAAGGTGCGCTCGCCCAGTCGTTGCATCCGCCGATCCAGACCTGCAAACGATTCGAGTGCCGAGGCAATCTTTTCCCACGAAGCTCCAACCTGATGGGCCAGAATCGCTGCCGCTGCCGCGTTGTAAGCCATGTGCTCACCGGGCAACGGGTTCCGCCAAGTTGCCAACCACCTTGCCCTGATGATGCAGCTTCACCTTCGGTACATGTCCGTTGCACTCGCTGCCTTGTGCTGGCAATTCAATTTCCACGCGCCAGTCTGCCTGAGGAGCGAAGCCCAGGGTTTCCACGGTGCAATCCAGACCGGCTGTGATCTTCAAGCGCTGGGGCATCTCGTGCTGAATCAGCAGGTACCCGCCTTGCGAATTGCCTTGATGGGTCTCATCTTTGCCGCTGCCTGCGGTGGCAGGCTTGCCAGGGTTTGGGGATCGCCACTTATTTTGCGGGAGTAAGCCAGCGAAATGGCGGAAGCTTTCGATGATGGCATCCAGGGAGGCATAAGTGTCCAGGTGATCTTCCTCCACATTGAGGATCACCGCGAGCCTGGGGTGAAAATTATGAAACGAGCGGTCGTATTCACATGCCTCAGCCACGAGCAGGTTGTTTAAAGTTTCACCTGCTGATTCGTGGGGCATATCACAAGGATTTAAGCGACCGATGCGGGCGTTGCCACCGATCTGGGCGCACATGGCCCCGACGATGATGGTGGGGTCCAGCCCAGCCTGAATCAGCACATGCCCGAGCATGGAAGTGGTGGATGATTTCCCATGCGTGCCGGAAATCGCCAGGCCGGTGTGACCGAGCATCAACTGGCCAAGCATCTGGGCATATTTCAAAACCGGAATACTGCGACGCTGGGCTTCGACGACCTGAGGATGGTCGTATTTCACGGCTGCGGAAATCACCAGCAGGTCACAAGCGGCAGGGACACTCTGCGATGCTTGTTCAAGTGTCACGGCGATGCCCTGATGGACCAAGGCATCAATCGCGCTGCTGCCCGCCTGATCGGAACCGGTGCAGGTGGCACCGTGGGCGGCGATGATGCGTGCCAGGCCGGACATGCCTGATCCGCCGATGCCCACCAGATGCACATGCTTGCCAGCCAGAGGCATGTTGAGGGTATTGGCTGCGGGGGTTTTCATGGGTGAAGCTGCCGATGGACGTGGATCGCTTAATGCGGTCATGCGGTTGTTCTCTCCTGAGCGTTATCGTATCACTATCGTCAAAACGTACCTCGAATCATCCATTATGCTGTAACCATGGATGCAACCCCGGCTGGTCTGCTTTTCACAGCTTTTGAACGCAGTGGCGATGAGCATGCCGCGCCGGTCATCGCCCGTTTACGCAGCCTCCATCCCGAACTGCCGATTTACGCTCTGGGGGGCATGCGCATGCAGGCTGCCGGTGCCACGCTGCTGGACCTGTCTCCCCAACATGGCACGATGCTGCTGGATGCCCTGGGTCAGGTGCAGACCCACCTCAAACGATTATCCAACTTAAAAAAATGGTTGACCGAGCATCGCATCCGAGCCTTGATTCCGGTGGACAGCCCTGCCGCGAACTGGTCGATCTGCAGTCTGGTGCGCAAGACCCAGCCTCAGGCGAAAATCATTCATCTGGTGGCGCCGCAATTGTGGGCATGGGCACCCTGGCGGGTCCGCAAAATGCGCCGTCTCTCGGATCATGCCCTGTGCCTTTTACCCTTTGAACCAGCCTGGTTTGCCCAACATGGCATCCAGGCCACGTTCGTCGGCCACCCGGTGTTTGATGCGGAGAATGAGCAACGACGCATCGATGCCGCCCATGCCACCACCTTGCCGCAGGCACCGATGAAGCTGGCCCTTTTGCCCGGGTCGCGGATCAGTGAGATCAAATCCAACTGGCCGACGATGCTGGCCGTGCTGCGTGAACTTGAAAAGCATCACGGGACGGGCAACGTTTGTGCGGCTGTGGGCGCTGCCGATGCCCACATCGCCGACATGATTCGCACCAGCCTGATTCCCGTGCCGAACGAATCGACTCCATCCTCCAGCCTGATCGTCAAAGTGGATGCCACCGATGAAGTACTGGACTGGGCGGATGTGGCCCTGCTCACCTCCGGCACGGTATCGCTGCACGCAGCCGCACACCGCAAACCCATGGTGATCCTCTACAACCTCAACCGTCTGACGTGGATGCTCGTGGGTCAATTTCTGATGCAGACCAAGACGTTCACGCTGCCCAACCTCATCAGTGAAGGTCAGGGGCTTGGCCGTGTGGTCAGGGAGTTTGTCCCGCATTTCGGGGAGGTTCCGCCATTGTTGGAAGCCGTGCAAACATTGCTCACCGACCCCGCTGCTCGTGTGCAGCAACAGACAGGAATCACCCGCATCATGCAGGTGTTTGAGGGAATGAGCTTTGCCGATCAGGCAGCAGGGAAAATCATGGAATTGATCGGGCGTCCCTGATGAATCGTGGATGGCCGATGCGTCATCACCCGGCCCAGCCTGCGCCAAGCTGAGTAGCTGCCTTACACGTTTTGCCACGTGGTTGAGCCATTTCGAAATCCGAAATCCGAAATCCGAAATTCAAAATGACATCAATACCCCAGCGGGGTTTTATCTTTACCGGGGTTGGCAGGGACCAGAGGCTGAGGCTCGGTGGTGGCTGGTTCTGCGGGGACATAGGGAGCCGTAGCCACACCAGCCGCATCCACCGGCACATAGCCCGGGGGCAGTTCCGGTCCGGGGCGGTAACTGACTTCCATAATCACCGGCATACCCTGCAGCGCCATTTCACCCTTGTCCGTCGGCTCGCCACGGGATGTGCCATAGACCCACCAGCTCATCGAGGTGGCTGGCTTGCCGGAGATGCTCGCCAGTTCTATGTCGTCTTTCGTATCATAATCCACCACCAGCACGGACCCGGCAGGGATGTCATATTTCCACAACACCATGCCACTGTGCGTTTCCTTGAGCTGCACCGTGACCGGGAGCAACGGGGTACTCTCGTACTGATACCGATCCGTGCTGGCCATGGAGAAGCGCGCCCCTCGGATCGAATAATGGTCCGGGCTGCATCCCTGGATGAGCATTAAACCCGTCAGAAGCACACCCCCCGCCAGCATCAAGTTGCTATGTCGCATCACATATATCCTTTCATTCCGGGTCAGCTAGGATCAACTATTGCGGATACCATAATCCATCGGAGCCTTTGGAGCCAGCCCTTGAGCCAGCCTGTGAATAATCCCACGTCCCGCCCAGCGTCGCCCTGGTGCCATCTGGCCCCCCCGTTGATCGCCGGGCATTCTTTCGGCATCTGCTGGCACGAGGCGTTTCAC
>JAAUTM010000329.1 GCA_012031455.1 Phycisphaerales bacterium | reverse complement strand
GCTGCCTCGACACAAGCCATCGGGGAAGCGATGGAAATACTGCGTACTGGTGACGCAGATGTGATGATCACCGGGGGGGCGCACACAATGATTCACCCTTGGGGTCACCGGATTCAACCGTTTGACCGCCTTGTCCACCCGTAACGATGACCCTCTGCACGCCTCGCGTCCCTTTGACCGCGATCGTGATGGTTTTGTCATGGGTGAAGGGGCAGGCATGCTCATACTCGAGACGTTGGAACACGCCCAGGCTCGTGGTGCCTCAATCCTTTGCGAAGTGGTGGGGTATGGTTCATCTGCGGATGCCTTCCGTATCACCGACATCCCCGAAGATGGCCACGGTGCGGTGTCTTCCATGAAGCAGGCTCTCGCGGCTGCGGGCCTCACTCCTGCCGACATTGATTACATCTCCGCCCACGGGACCAGTACCCGTGAAAACGATGCCACGGAAACCACCGCTGTCAAAACAGCCTTTGGTGAACATGCCAGGGCTACGCCCATGAGCAGTGTGAAGTCGATGTTGGGGCATCTGATCGCTGCCGCAGGTGCGGTGGAACTGATTACCTGTGTGCTGGCGATACGGGATCAGGTGCTTCCGCCGACCATCAACTACCAAAACCCCGACCCGGATTGTGATCTGGATTATGTGCCCAACGCGCCACGCAAGACTGATGTTGATATATGCCTTTCCAACAGCTTCGGTTTCGGTGGGCAGAATGACACCATCATCATCCGTCGATTCACCTGATTTCTACATAGTAAAAGCCCAGGCATGGCTATGCCTGGGCTTTGAAAAATAGTTGAGTTATCAATTTCTAAATCACCTTGACCTCAAGCATTTGCATCAGTCATACAGCGGGCTGACCGTGGTGATGGGTTTGGCTTTGAGGTTAATGCTGGTGTCGATACGGAAATTGGACTCGGTCTGGTGACGTTCGGCGAAGAAAAAAGTCAAGGGTGCATTCCGTGCCGCCTGAGCCGTCAGCCCCGTAGTAGGTGCCGAAGCTGGTGCTGTCCCCGCCACCGGTTTTCACCCACATGCCAGCGATGGTTTTACCCGCATAAACTCCGGTCCCGGAGAAGGTACCCGATGTACTTGTTAAACCGCCGAACTGCTGCGTGGTGTTGTCGGTGAACTTGAGCACCACACTGTTCATAGCTGCACCGGTTTTAACCGTCGCACTGGTGCCATTGAATGTCGGTACCACGTCTGTCATGCCGTTGTTGAGATTCAGGTCAATGTACGGATCACCAGCTTTAACCGGGCAGGTACCCAGACCCCAGCAATGCGAATTGGGTACCAAGCTGTGTGGCCTGCTGTGATGTCACCGATTTGACAATTCCGCCCACGGGGAACTGGGCCTTGGCGACAAAGGCCTTGCCATCAAACAGCAGCACACTGGCAGTCGATGCACTGTGCACACCACCGATATCGATCACCTTCTTGCCATTGATATACACCCACACATCATCGTCACCGATGAAAGTGAATCGCTGACCAGCCCGGTAGTTGAAACTGTTACGCAGTTCGAAGGTAAAGTGGAAATTACGTTCTTTGCCAGAATTATCCTTACACCCTTCGTTGCCGAAGAACTGCCCATCAATTGGGAAGAAACGGTTGTTCGAGTAGCTATAGATACCGCCCACCGAATCGCTGCCGTTGCTCAGTTTGACGGTATAGGGGGTGGACAAATTAACACCAGGCACATCGCGATACCATTGATTGAATGACTCCTCCGACCAGATGGTGTCATTGCTGGGGCGCACCGGGTTGTACGTCGGTTTGCCATCCTCCGTCAGATCAAAGGTGACCAGGCCATACACCAGGCCGTATTTCCCGTGACCTGCAACGGTCTGGGCGGTTTCAAAATCGGGGTGCCCACCCGTGCGGTCGCCGCGTTTGAAATCACGGACGACACCGGTGAGTTCCAGTTCGTGCGCCAAGGCATTGGCGGACAGCACCAGCAGGCCGCAGAGAGTGGAAGCGATCAGGCGTTTACTTAACATTTGGCAAGCTCCTTGTTGTCTAGCTCCAGTCAGGAACGATCCGCATCACCCTGAACTGTCGTACCCGACACATCGACATGACAACCGTAAGATTCACAAACTGGGCGAACCAGTGAAATGAGGAAAACTTATCGGGAATGGATTTGCCCAATCGTTACAGACCGACTTCTCCTTTGTGCATGCATTTGGTTCGGGCATCTGCCGATTCGTTTGGATAGATTGCCGGTTCATGCGACAATCCCATTGTTGATCAGATGATGCGATCAAACGAAAACTCTACATGACGGCTTGGCATGCAGGTTCGCCTGCATTAAAAACGGACAAAGTTCTCATGGCAAAGCAGGACAATCAGGTGATAACCACGGAAAAGAAAGTCGTGAAGCCTGAGGAGGCCTTGCAGGAAACGCCCCTGGTGACGCAGGAACCTCCGACTGCCCAGCCCCGATTGTGGAGGAGGACCTGGGTACGGTTTTAGGCCCGGGTGGCGAGCGTGTGCGCATTCCCAAGGTGCTGCCGCTACTTCCAATTCGAGGCACTGTCGTATTCCCCGGCACGGTGATGCCTCTGGCTGTAGGCAGGCCAACCAGTTTGAAAATGCTGGAGGAGACGCTGCCGGTGTCGAAAGTGATTGCGCTTTTTACCCAGCGCGATGAGGATGTGGAAGACCCCCAGCCCGATCAGTTGTATCAGGTCGGCGTGGCGGCGATGGTGCTCAAACTCATTCGTCAGCCGGATAATTCCGCCTCCATTATCGTGCATGGGCTGACCCGGCTACATCTTCATCAGACGACGCAGACCAAACCCTACATCCGCGTTGCTGCCCGGCGCATGCAAGAGACCCCAGGCTCCGGCAAGCTTTTCAGCGCATCGGTCAACCAGCTTCGTCAGCAAGCCCGCGAACTGATCGAGATTACCCCCAATGCCCCGAGCAGGCACTCACAGTTTTGGTGAACATCGAAGACCCAGCAATCTCGCAGATTTTCTGGGGGCCAACCTCAACCTCGATGTTCAGCAGAAGCAGGACCTGCTCGAGGAACTCGATGTCACCAAACGTACCCATCGCGTGCTTCATCATGTGTCTTATCAGCTCGAAATTTCCAAGCTTCAGCAGAAAATCCAAGCCGATGTGCAAACCTCCATCACCGATGTGCAGCGAAAAATATTCCTGCGCGAACAGATGAAGGCGATCCAGAAGGAACTGGGCGAACATGAAGATGCCAGCACCAAGACCATCGCTCAACTGAAAGAGAAAATTGGCAAAGCCAAACTGCCTGAGAAAGTGGACAGCGAAGCTCAGCGTGAACTGGGACGGTTGGAAACAATTCACCCCGCCAGCCCCGAATACTCGTTGATACTGACGTACCTGCAACTGCTGGCCGATCTGCCCTGGAACCATGCCA
Source organism: Phycisphaerales bacterium (assembly GCA_012031455.1). The sequence continues at coordinate 80 of JAAUTM010000329.1, read as the reverse complement.
GCACCGACAATCTGGATTTACAGCGGGCCAGACGAATTCTCAGCAGAGATCATTTCGGCTTGGAGAAGGTCAAACGTCGG
>JAAUTM010000328.1 GCA_012031455.1 Phycisphaerales bacterium | reverse complement strand
GGGTAACAGTTTGGAAGCCCACACCGAGTGGGCGCGAGTTTTGATAGCGGTTGTATGGTTGGGTAAAAAGTTTGGAAGCCCACACCGAGTCGGTGTGGGTTCTGACTCATGCGGTGGTCATGACCTGATTCATGCTGTCACAACCGGCGCGGGCAGCCCCAAAAAGTTTGCCAGCAATCGCGGGCCTTCGATGGTCAAAAAACTTTCGGAGTGAACTGACACCCTTCCATCGGGGCTTGCTCGGCAAGAGGACCGAAAGCACCGGGTTTGGCACGCAGGCCCATGATTTCGTTTTCGATCCGTCCAGGCGGAAATTTCAAACCGGCTTTGGTCAAAGGTGTCACGGTATATGACCAGGCTGTGATACCGAGTGGCGACGAAGGGGTTGCTCATCCCGGTGAAAATTCCCCCTGCCATCGTGATGAATCAGAGAGGTTTTCCCGTGCATCAGACGGTAGTTTCGGCCCACGGTCATGCCATGTGAAAAACCCATGCACTGGTGCCCCAGACACACACCCAGCAGCGGCACCCTGCCACGAAAAGCGGTGATGATGTCGTTGGAGATGCCACCTTCAGCCGGTGTACATGGGCCTGGGGAAATGATGATGTGGGTGGGACTGAGTGCCTGTGCTGCGTAACGTCGATTTTGTCGTTGCGCACCACCCGGATGGGGAGGCTGTACGGGTCCTTGCCCTGAGCCACCAGCAGTTCACCGATCCGTTGCACCAGGTTGTAGGTGAAACTGTCGTAGTTGTCGATGAGAAGGATCATGAAGGGAGTTTATCAATGTGAGGCATCACTGACCACTGCATTAGACCTGCATAGCAGGCGTGGCCGACTTGGTGATCTCCAGTTTGTCGGCCATGAGTTGATACAGGTCTGGTTATGATGCCCACAGGTGAATAACAGCGGAGTGATGGCGGCATGCAGGAGCTTTCGTTTTACAGGATTTGACCATCGTCATGCTGGTGGCAGGCGTGGTGACGGTGTTGTGTCACTGGCTTCGGCAGCCGGTGGTGCTGGGTTACATTCTGGCGGGGGTCATCATCGGCCCGTACACCCCTCCGTTTCCCTTGATCACCGATGCCCAAAGTATTCAGACGCTCTCGCAACTGGGCGTGGTCATGCTGATGTTCACGCTGGGCTTGCAATTCTCACTCAAGGGTCTGTTTCGCGTGGGGCCTACGGCCGGGGTGGCGGCAACATTGGAAATCGTGCTGATGATCTGGCTGGGTTACCAGCTTGGCAGATTCTTTGGCTGGAGCGGGATTGACAGCCTGTTTCTGGGGGCGATGCTTTTGTCGTCCTCCACGGTCATCATTGTTAAAGCGCTCAATGATTTGAAGATGAGTGATGAGCCGTTTGCACGGTTTGTATTCGGCATTCTCGTGATCGACGACATGGCCGCCATCGTCGCCATTGCTGTGCTTTCGGGCATTGCCCTCACGGGTAACTTTGAAACCTCAGCGCTGCTTTTAACCACTGGACGGATCGGTTTGTTTTTCACGGCGGTGCTGGTGCTGGGGTTACTCGCCCTGCCTAGGTTGTTGCGGTTCATTGCCAGTTTCAAAAACAATGAAGTGCTGCTGGTCAGTGTTCTGGGCATCGGCTTCGGCATGGCGTTGCTGGCAGTAAAGCTTGGATTTTCGACAGCCCTTGGTGCTTTTTTGGTGGGGGTGATCATTGCCGAAACACGTGAAGGCGGACAAATCCGCGACTTGGTTGAACCGGTACGCGACATGTTCAGTGCGGTATTTTTGTATCGATTGGTCTGTTGCTGGACCCGCGCATGATCATTGATCATTGGGTCGTGGTGGCGGTGGTTGCTGTGACGCTTGTGCTGGGCAAAACCTTCACCGGTGCGATCGGGGCATTGGTGGTGGGCAACGATCCGCGAACCTCGCTGCGGGTGGGCATGGGCTTGGCACAGATCGGGGAGTTTGCTTTTATCATCGCAGCCTTGGGCAAGGAACTGGGGGTGACCAGTGAGTTTCTGTACCCTGTCGGTGTGGCGGTATCGGGCCTAACCACACTTTCGACGCCGCTGCTCATTAAAAATTCGGATCGACTTGCTCAGGGTATCGAGACCATCACTCCAAGGGTGGTGATCAATTTCATTGAGTTTTACCGGCAATGGTTGCAACGATTCGCAGTCACGCACCGGCAGCCGGATATGGTGCGTCAGCTTCTGCGCCGCTGGGCGTTGCAGATGGGTTTGAACATGGTGCTGATTACCGCGATTTTCGTGGCAGCATCGGCACTGGCGATTGTTTATGGTGATCGTTTGCAGGTATTGGAAAAGCTGCCCGGCGGGGTCAATGCAGCATTGTTCAGTTCTGCGATGCTCTTTTCATTGCCCCTGGTGGTGGCCACCTGCGTAAGCTGCGGGCTGCTGCCATGCTCATGGCCGAGGCTTCCCTCATCGGTCGCAAACCCGAACACTTTCAAACCCTGCGGACTCTTGCAACCCGTGCGGTGACCGGGGGCGGGGTGCTGGCCATCGTACTTTACATGTTACTGATTGCCGCACCGATTGTGCCAGCCTGGCCGGTGTTGCTGGCCTTGATGGGTCTGGCAGGACTGGTGACGATGGTTTACTGGAGCGGGCTGATCAAGTTGTATGCCGGTGCTCAGGTCAGCCTGCGTGATACGCTCACAGCCCAAAGCGTTCCGCCGCCGGAGCCAGCCACGGATGCGCAGACCATTTTGAAGAATGCCGTGATGGAAACGATGGTGATTCAGCCCACTTCTTTGGCCTGTGGCAAATTGATCCGGGAATTGGAGCTGCGCAGCCAAACCGGGGCCAGCATCGTCGCCATCGAGCGTGGGGAGGAAAGTATCATCAACCCCGGCCCGGATGAGGAAATTCGCGCTGGCGACCGGCTGCTGCTCATCGGGGACCTAAAACAGGTGGAGATAGGGCGCAAGGCGTTGCAATAAAAAACTGCATCAGGCCAATCCCACGCAAAAAGTTACACACGAATTACTTCGCTTGTTTTAAGTTATGCACTACTTGCCGAAGCACTTCTGGATGTGATCCTGATCTGGCTTGCGAGTACACAAACTCACCACGATAAAACTCAAGGCACTGATAGGCAGCGCCACGATCAGCGGATCGACCACCGGCCAGTTCGGATAAGCATGAAGCAGACTGTTGGGGCCACCGGTGATCATTCGCACCATCCCCAATGCTCCAGCCTCAGCTTCCTTAATGAATGTGAGCCAGAAGCCTGACACCACAAACCCCACCACCATGGATGCCAATGCCCCGGCTTTGGTGGCACGTTTCCAGAATAACCCCCCGACAAACGCAGGCAAAAACATTGCACCACACAGACCGAAAAAAATGGCAGTGGCACGGGCGATGATGTACCCGCCCCGGGCGTAGTAACCAAGTGTGACCGCCAGAATCAAGCCAACGATGATGCCCACACGCACGACCATGATCGAGCGTTGTGAAGCCGAGCCATCTTTGTTGCCGACAATTC
>JAAUTM010000327.1 GCA_012031455.1 Phycisphaerales bacterium | reverse complement strand
CGAGGCATCACGTGCCACAATCGCACTTGCGGAATTCAACGAGGTTGCCGTTGTTGCTGAGTTTGAAACTTTACCCGTTGTCGATATCGTTTGCCCAACTTTTGTATCTGCAATTGTCGCTACGGGACTAATATCCGCATTTACAATTAGGGAAGTACTCAAAAGGCCTGTTCCGTCGGTATGGACCACCCCAGCGGACGCTAGGCCTGGCAATGTTATTCCCCCCCGCATTCGCTATCTGGATTCGGGCAACATTATTTGTTATCAAAGACAAACCATAATTATTCGTGGTACCTAAGAGCGCCGTCGCAGCAACAGCGTTACCTCCGCTGATAAAATATCCGGCCGCTGACCCTGTTGCAATCCAACTCAACACGCCCGACCCATCCGTTGTTAAAACATACCCCGATGTTCCCGCTGTCGTTGGCAATGTCAACGTATAGTCTAAGGCCAATGCTGCTGGCGCTTGCAAGGCCACATAGTTTGCCCCACCCGCTATTGCCTCACTAAGCCGTAGCTGGCCTTGATTTTCCAAAATCACATTCGACGCATTAAAATTGCCCGATGCATCGCGCGCCACAATAGCACTTGCTGTATTTGCTGATGTTGCCGTTGTTGCCGAGTTTGATACCTTGCCCGCTGTTGCAATCGTTGCCAACTTCGTGTCCACAATCGCTGCCGCTGGATCAACATCTGCATTCACAATCAGCGAGGTTGTCAGCAAGCCCGCTGCATCATTATGAACTACACCGACAGTAGCAAGATTTGGTATCGTTACCGTTCCACCGCTCGAGATAATCAATCGGTTGGTGTTATTCGTCTCAAGGCTCAAACTAAATGCGTCGTTAGTTCCTAACGCTGCATTAGCGCCAAACGTATTGCCACCATTGGCGAAAAATCCACTTGTTGACGGCTGCGCTACCCAGCTCAAATTGCCAGAACCATCAGTTGCTAACACATAGCCTGAAGTCCCAGCCGTTGTTGGCAAGGTAAGGGTATAATCGCCTACCAACGCCGCTGGTGCCTGCAATGCCACGTAATTGACTCCGTTAATCGTCAATTCTCTCAACTGAACTTGCCGCTGGTTATCCATTACAAGGTTACCCGTCATGGTGTCGCCAGCCTTGAGTACGTTCAATGATGCCGAACCGGTCACGTTACCCGTAACATTGCCGCTCAGCGATGCTGTGATGGTACCTGCTGAGAAATTACCCAAGGCATCACGTGCAACAATGGCACTTGCTGCATTTGTTGATGTCGCCGTTGTTGCTGAGTTTGCCACTTTGCCAGCCGTCGAAATCATCGCCAGCTTTGTATCGGCTATAGCGGCCGCCGGGCCAACATCAGCATTCACAATCAACGAGCTTGAGAGGGCACCTGCAGCACTGTTATGAACAATCCCCGCTGTTGTGAACACTGGGATAGCAATCGTGCCGGAGGCGCCTATCGTCAGACGATTGACCCCAGCGGTCTCAATATTTAGGCCAAATCCATCATTGGTTCCCAATGTTGCCGCTGCCCCAAAGGTATTACCGCCATTGACAAAGGCTCCAAGAGTTGTTCCAATGTTTGACCAGCTCAAAATACCGGTACCATCGGTCGTTAAAACATACCCAGACGTTCCCGCATCAGCCGGCAAGGTCAAAGTAACGTTTGATCCAATCGATGAGGCCCCCTGAAGGGCAACATAATTGGCGCCTTGATAAGCAATTCCGAAAGCCTTACCTGACGCTGATTTGACATGACCAGGTTGCCCGTCATTGTATCCCCAGCCTTCAGAACGTTATCAGAAGCCGAACCGGTCACATTGCCCGTCAATGCACCCACAAACGTTGCTGTAACCGTTCCAGCACTGAAGCTTCCCGCCCCATCGCGCAAAACAAGGGTCGAAGGTAAATTCGATGCTGTACCTGTTGTCGCCGCGTTTGAAACTTTACCCGCTGTTGAGATAGTTGCCAACTTGGTGTCGGCAATATTGGCACCGGCAGCAACATCGGCGTTAACAAGTAATGACGATGACAAAAGACCCACGCCATCCGCATGAACAATGCCGGTTGAGAGATTTGCTATCGTCACCTCGCCCGAATTTGCAATAGAAAGTCGTGGAAGGTTATTAGTAATTAATGAAAGACCAAAATTGGTGGTTGAGCCTAACGAGAGTGAAGCCACAGCCGCATTTCCTCCGGCCAAAATCACAGGAGTCCATGTCGTTGCCCCACCACCAGATCCGACAAGTGCTTCATCTATGCCTGCAGCCACTGACGGTAGCGTCAGGGTATATGATGCTGCCAACGAAGCGGCGCCTGAACTGCTATCTGATCGGTACCGTTAAGGGCAAGTTCGCGCAAATTCAACGAATTTTGGTCTTCGATGGTAACAGCGCCCACAGCAAATCCACCGGAACCATCACGCAATACGAGTGTTGCGCCGCATTAGCAGAGGTGCCTGTTGTCGCTGAGTTGGCAACTTTACCGGCCGTTGATATCGTCTGAAGCCGATCATCAGCGATGGTATTGAGGGCGATATCACTGCCAATAACCTGTGATGACGAGAGAACACCACTGGCATTCGAGTGAACCACGCCTAATCCAAGGGCTGATAACGTTGACGTTCCACCAACAGTTAACGTGCCCGTTGTCGAAACATTGCCAGAACCACCAGCAACGGTGAAAGCCGTCGTATCAATAGTAAGCGCATTACCAATAACACCATTGATAGAAAGAGCACCGGTCATTGTACTGCCCGTTTTGAGCACGTACAACGAGCCATCAATCCCATCCAACTTAGTCTTATCCACCGCGGACATAAAGCGGCAGCTGCGTCGTTGCTGTAGCATGCAGCGAACCTCCCGGCAAATTACCATGGCTATGAACATGATCGGAGCGTGCAAAGAGATTTTGAATACCAGCCGAATTTGACTGTACTAATCGCAACCGGAACTCCCATTGGAAGCGGGTCGGCACCGCTCGGTATATGGCGTGAGGCATGGGCCGCTATCGCAACACCATTAATAAGACCGGCATTAATAATCGGACTTGTACCCATGTTCAAGTTGCCCGTCATGGCGCGCGTACCGTCGACAAGGAGATACTGTGGTGATCATCTGCCAAAAGCCCGGTCAAATCCCCGTGATTTGTGATCACGGCAAGACCGCTTGGCTTAAATCCTATACGGGGCCGCTCATCCCGAATCTCCGTAATTTGATCTGCAGGAATAATGGTATTTTGGCAGATGATCGATGCGATCAACGTTATATTATCCGTCCAGCCAACCGGTGGTGCAGGAATGACCCCGTTTTGAGCATCAAGAAGCGTTGGATACGTTTTGTTGTGCATAAACGAAGAGATAACTGCTCATCGGCCGGGCCATTGACTAATATACAGTGAATGGCGAACGTATTCGCCAAGCGGAACAACAGCTAGGGTTCCCCGAACTGTCGTCATAATGGTTATAATCAACCGTATTCTGCGTGACAATGTTATAATTACCCGA
>JAAUTM010000326.1 GCA_012031455.1 Phycisphaerales bacterium | reverse complement strand
GAATGCCCGTTCCCTCCAAAGCACTAGATCGGGTCTGTTTGCCGGCCTGGTAAACACCCCACGCACCGGCACCGCCTGCAACATTCGCCTCAGCTCAGCCAGCGACTCCCTCACCCACGCCGCATCCGCATGCGGAAAATTCTTTCGAATCAGCGTTCCAAAATATTCATCGTCCGGCCAGGGCTGCCCCGGTTCCAGCCAGTCAATCGCGCTCAGACAGGTGTGTATGAAAACACCAAAGCCACGCCCATCCTCAGTCGTTGAACCGAGGATATCCCTTGCCGATACGAGTCCACGGTTTTCCAGCGTGGACGGCGACAACACCCGTTTCCAACGTGAACCATCAGTGGCCAGCGTCGGCAGTGACAAGTGTGTTGCAGCCATACCAGCCGGGGTCACTTTGACCGGTGCCGTGGGAACAGGTGCCTGAGCCTGCGTGGCAGAAGGTTTTTTCACAGGTTGGTGCCAGTGAGGGTTGCCGTTGGAATAGAGAATTTCCCGGCCAACCGGCGACTCATCTCCCCCTTGGTGCTTAATGCCTGCCGAAGAATCGCAGCCGAGCATAAATTGAGCCAACCTCTGGTGGACAGTTTCAATTTCCTGGTCATCTTACGAGCTGCAGCACCATGAGCAGGCCATGACGTGCCCTTGTCATCGCCACATACAACGCGCATAAATCATCCTGCAGTCGTCGTGCTCGTTCCTGCTGATAGGCTTCCTCCAACACCGGACTAAGCTCGCGCATCTCCTTATTCGTAGCTCGAAACACCGCCTGAATCGGGCCGGTTGGATTACCACGCAACACATAAACCCCCAGCCCCTGCGGCCGGGCCAGCAGATTCCCCAGCTCGGGCAATACCACCTGATCGAACTCCAACCCCTTGGACTGATGAATTGTCATCACCCGCACCTGCGCGATGGTTGGAGCCTGCACCCGTGATTGCTGCACATATTCCACAAACCGTTGCGGACGCAATCCTGCATCCGGCTCAAAGCTCTGCGCCAGTTCCACCAGTTGCGCCAACCGTTGTAACGAACGCTCGCCACAATCCTGCGCCAATTCTTTACGCCACCGACTGACCGTGGCTGCATAACCTTCGGTCAGCAGCGTTCGCCGCAATTGGGCCGACACTTTTTGCACATGATCCCTGCCTGTGCTTTGCAATCCCAGCTTGGCGCCAAGCGGACTGTGGGCAAGATGAAACGCTGCCACCTGATGTCCCGGGTGATCAGCCAGAGTAAATGCCGCGAGCACCGCATTGACCGCCGGGTCATCGGTCAGCGGATTGCCCCCTTCGCCGCTGGCGGGCACATTCAGTTCCCACAAGGCAAAGAGCAGGGGGCGTATCGCCTTGTTGCTCCGCACCAAAATGCCGATGCTCTTGCCGGGCATGTGCTGGTACAGGTCAAACACCCGCGCTGCCACGTAGCGCATGTGCTTGGTCCCAGGCCGATCATTCTCCTCTTCCTGTTCGTGGTCCAGCTCAGTTTTCATCCGGGTTGCCTGCTGCCTGCAAACCTGTCCCCGCTGCTGCATCTTCCGGTTCGGAGGTCACCAGTTCCACATAGCCGGATAAATTTTTGCCGCCTCATGGCGCTCAAACCGATGCTGCCAGTTCATGGCGACTTCTTCATCGTTTGCCAGTGCCAGATTGGAGCCTAAACCTGAAAAAACCTGATTCACCGTCTCCAGCACCACCTCCGAGGAACGATAACTTTTCGTCAGACTTGACTGATGATCCTGCAGGTGAAGGTCCATTGTCACCTTGTCAAAAAGCTCAGCACATCCGCCCCGCCAGGCGTAAATCGCCTGCTTCACATCGCCCACACAAAAAAAGGTTCGTGAGCTATCCCCCACACTGGCGACTTCCTGGGCAATGGGTTCGAGTACCTGCCACTGATCCAGACTGGTGTCCTGGAACTCATCCAGCAAGAGGTGCTGCACCCGGGCATCCAGCCGGTAGTAAAGCTCAGTCTGCATCTCCGGGATGTGTGGCAGCCTGCGTGCCAGCAGTTCAGGCAAGTCGGCAAACAGCATCAACTGATGTGCCTGTCGCAACCGTGTGTAATGCTGATCAAAACGCTGAAGCAATTCAAAGGTCGCCTGGGTTTGCCGTGCCAGGCTCGACAATTCAAAGGCCAGGGCGTGATCGTTAAGGGTTTGCAGCACTTTCTGCCAGTTCGGGGGTAACTCCACCCGCTGGTAGCTGGGGGGTTTCTTGTAAAGTGCCTGCGCCAGGCCCGATTTGAGAAACCCTTGCCAATCCCGCAAGCGTAAGGTTTTCACCGCCAGATGCCAGGCCTTGGCCCAGTTCTGATTCGGCTGTCCCTTATTATTCTTCGGGAGTGCTGATTCAAGTGCCTCCAGTTGCTCCAGCCATGGCACCACTTCGCTGGGTGAAAGCAACCCTTTGGGGAATCGGCAGCCGGTTCCATAGATCAGCCTCCGGGGCCTGCCGATACACTTCATACAACTCCCCCACGATGTCATCCAAAGCACTGGCGATGCTTCGCTGGGTTGCATCATGATGAAGTCGGCGGAGCAGGTCCACCAGCACCTGCGGGTCATCTTCGGCAAGCACCGCTTCGATCGCAGCCATACGCAGTTGCAGAACCTTGGGTTCATCCTCACCGGTCATTTGCGGACTGGCAGGCAAGCCCAGTTCCAATCGAAATCCGCGGGCCATGCGGGCCATGAAGCTGTCGATGGTGGCGATGGATAATCGATGCAGGCTTTTACACACCATCACCAGCACCGCCAGGCATCGGCCCCGATCCACCTTCCCCCGTGGCAAGCCCAGTTGCTCGGCCAGCAGTCGTGCTTCCTCGTCACTGGTTGCTGCCTTGGCCAGACGCAGCATCACCCTGTCCATCACTTCCCCTGCCGCCTTGCGGGTAAACGTGGTGGCAAGGATCGACTCCGGCTCAGCGCCCAAAAACAGCAGCGCTAAAAATCGGTTGGACAGGGCGAATGTCTTCCCCGTCCCCGCCGAGGCACGCAAAATGCAATGTTGCAGACTCGTCATGAATTCCCCGTTTACACTTTCAAACAAACCGTTCACGATCCACCTGACTCAGCTTAATCCTCTCCATTCGGTCCAGTGCCTCATCCATGCACAAGGCCGCCAGTTCATCTTCCACCGGATCACTGGGTGGCCAGAAATCCCCCGCTCGCACCCGCCGAATGACTTCACTTGCCGTCTCCATCGCTTCATCAAATTCCTCGCCGCTCCAATCCCCGGCCGCAAGCCCCACCTCGCTCAATTTCTTGGGCAACAGAATGTAACCCACCGCCGGCTCCGCCCATTGTTTTCCATCACCAGCATCCGATACAACGGCAATTGCAAATCCACCCACTGCCCTTTTTGCGGTGTGTTTGCTGAGGCTTTTGGGCCGAATCCCCTGTCTTGTAATCCAGCAACCGATACCTGCCCAGCTCCGGGTGATGATCCATCCGGTCGATCCGTCCGGTCAGGGTAAACAACTCGCCATCC
>JAAUTM010000325.1 GCA_012031455.1 Phycisphaerales bacterium | reverse complement strand
CACCCAGACCGGAGACAAGTGGGTGCTAGACATCGAAGGGGGCGGTCCCGAAAGCGCAACTCGATCAATTCCGCGATAACAACCTCGCCCTCAAGAAGCAGGTTGACGCCTTCACGGCCCTCGGGGAAGGGATCACGCCGGAGCGGGTGAAGGAACTGATCGAAAAAGAGGACACCTTCAAATCGGGCAACGCGATTATTTTGGCGCACACACCTATGAACGCACCGACCAACCCCGTGGCAAATTCTTCCATGTCGATTGGCCGGAGAAGTCACGGCCCCAGTTGGAAGTTTAAGCCATAAAGTTGATCAGTGTGGCCATCACAATTAGAGGCAATATGGAAGCATTGCAACCGTTGTCGCCCATCCGATGGACTGAATATAAGCAGCGTCTGGTAAAGTATTCCGAGATGGAATATCCACGCCGGCGACAACTTATTTTTCGTGGACAATCTGATTCTCGATATGAATTAAAAACCACCCTCGACCGAATGCTAGAAAATCTACCTGCGGGCTCAAATAGTGATCGCGATTCATATGAAAATCAATTGCGTGTTGAGTTCATGAGCCAGTCAAGAGGTCTGGAGGATTATCCGGATCAGAATGAACTGCCCGCGATATTGGCCTTGGCCCGACATCACGGTTTGCCATCCCCCTTGCTGGATTGGACTGAATCCCCTTATGTCGCCGCGTATTTTGCCTTCGACCCTGACGTTGCTCACGATACCAAAGCGATATCAATATGGATTCTGGATCGGAACGTATATGCAGAAAGGAATTCACCTTCGGATGTTTTGGAGTTTCTTGACAGTGATGATGTCTTGCGATTAAACAATCGTGCGATCGAACAGCGAGGATTGTTTTTATGGGTCAAAAAATTAGATCAACCGCTTCAGGTGAAATTGAGGTCGATGGTTTCGCGTATTGACATTGATATCCAAGACCGAGACATCGCTTTGGCGGATTTGGATGCTATGATGATTAACGCGCGCACGATGTTCCGAACCCTTGAAGGTGCTGCCCGACTGGCCACGCGGAGAATCCTCAAATGACACAAGCAGCACGCTGGGACGATTTCTTCAAAGAAGCACCACCTTTGCCCCCCTTGGACGAGGCATTGGTTGAAGACTATATACGTTTGGGGCGTCCTGTGGATGACCTGCCTTACACGCCTGAGTTTGATGATTTGCTCAAGCAGGCGAAAGCGCGGGGCGACAAAAGAGATCACCGACAAATCTTTCAACGACTGATCAATCTTCGCAAAGCAGCGCGACTGCCCCGTTCACTTATCCGCAGCACGCCGGTCACCGGAATCACTGATGATGAAACGCAGATTTTGCTTCAACTGGTAGAAGGAACATTGCGAGGCGCAATTGGTTCACGCGATCAACTCCCTTATTCAATGGAGTTTGACGCAATTGCATCCAGTTTCAACAAGCAGACCGGGCGACAATTCGACAAACATATAGTTTGGCGACTCATGGCTCGGATTGCCAAATAATTTTGTTTGGAAGAAAGTGCATGAAAAAAGCCCACGCTTTAACGGTGTGGGCTTTTTCAATAGTGTCGTTGTCGTCAATTTTATGGCGTAAGCAAACTCACTGAATCAGAAAGCTTCTGGTTACATCCCCGATGCTTCGATCCAGCCTACTGCCTGCGTGATACGCTGGTTCTGGGTGGTTACGAAAGCAGAGATCACATCAGCATCAGCGCCGGGGGTGGCAAGCTGGCCAGCCAGTTCATCGGTCTTGGCTTTGAGGGCCTTGGCCTCATCGATTGCCGATGCAAGGGCTTTCTGAAATTCGCTGATGGTGCCGCGTAGAGGTTTGGTATTGTCACCCAGGGTCATGCTTTGCGAGATGCGAGTATCCGCCACCGCCAGCACCCGCGCCATGTAACCTTGAGCAGCGATCCAGCGTCCCTGCACTTCCAGACGATTGGCATAGGCGGACAGCAAATCAGCTTTGATGCTGCGCTGACGAAGGCATCGCCCCGTGTCTGCGACAACGCTTTTTCCAGCATGGTCACGGCCTGTGCAGCCGTCTTGTCCGCCTCATCGTAAGCGGGTTGCACCTTCTGGCTGAAGGTCTGGGTCACGCGGGTGATGGTTTCGATCAGGGTTGCTTCACGAGCTTTGACGCTGGATAGATTTTGCGGATCACTGATGAGGGCTTGCTTCTGAGCCACAGCTTCACTTTGGCGTTGTTCCAGAGCTTGTGCCTGTTTTTGAATGGTCAGAACATTGGCAGCTGCGAGCTTGCCGGTGTTCTGAGTGATGGCCAGATTCGCCTGTTGCACATCAAGCTCTGCATTGATCTTTTCAGCCTGTGCATCGAGCACCTGAGCTTCACGCTCGGTCTGCAACGCTGATTGATATGTTTCGAACTGCGCCTGCCCGCTCAAGGTGAAAGCCTGATCCTTGTGTGACTGGGCTTTGGTCAGCAAGGCATCACGTCGGGTGATGAGGTCTTTGTGGCTGGCTTGCAGTTGTGTGATGCTTTTGGAAAGCTCCTCGACTTTTCGTCGGGCTTCCTCATCCTGCTTGACAAAACGGGACTGGTATTGACTGAGCTGATCCAGACCGGGGGTCTGATCATTTTCAAGCGCCTGAGCACGCACCTGGCTGAGGGTGACCTGATTCACCTGCGCGAGCAGTTCAGTGGTGGGGTACCACAATTCCTCCCAGTGCTGCTGGGCGGTGCTCACCTGGTAACGCGAGAGGGTGATGTAGGTCTGGCCAAGCACTCGGGCAGCAGCGCTCTGCTGGCCGGGTGTCCCCTGATTGAGTAGTTGGCTCAATTCCTGGGCAGCCTTGGCAAGACCGCCAGCTCGAAACGCTGCGAGGTCGGCAGCCTGTCCGCTGCTCCCATCAGTGTAACCCCGGTTGGCTTGTTCGACTTTCTCCAAGGCGGAGGCGAACTTCAGCCGGGCCTCATGATTGGCAGACGCATCGGGGTCGGCACAACCACAAAGCAGGGTGGCAGCGGTGCAAAGAGTCAGGCATGAACGGAGCATGAATCTCATGGTTGATTTCCCGTGCACAAAAAGGAGGTTTCACGGTTCCTGTTACTTAGGATAGCCGGAGTCGGCTCAGGCTGAAAGTCGGGGTCAGGCAAGTCGCCCTTCCTCGTGACAATTTAGGGTGCTGTTGGCTTGGGAGAAGCAGGGGCTGGAGCCACAGGTTTGGGTGACGGTTTATTCACAGGGCTGGCTGCCGGGGCTGCCGGGGGAGCCTTGGAAGTTGCCGGGGGAGCTTTAGTGGTTGCGGCGGGAACCCGGGGTGCCTGATGGGGCAAAGTGTAATCGATGGGGTAGGTTCCACCGGGCAACAGGGCTTCGGGGAGCAGTTCTTTGTTCATCCAATCGATGAAGGTGGAACGCATCGAACCAGGCCCGCTGATACCCGGGTGGGGTCGCCATTGCCCCTTGTCAGGATGGGGGTGCTTGGCATCACGTCGTGGCAGGCCATATTGAATCAGCAGCGAATCTTCCGGGT
>JAAUTM010000324.1 GCA_012031455.1 Phycisphaerales bacterium | reverse complement strand
CCGAGTCACTCGGCATCCAGTGCCGGCCATGGCCAAGCGCCTGCCGATGCTGCGCCAAGCCACACGCCTTCGCACTCGGCTCCCGCCGTCGCCCCCCCACCCCACTGCTACTGCGGCCGCTTCGCATGCTGCCGATCACTGATCCCGTACAAAAACCTTGTATCGCTAACCATTCCTTACCAGGGAAATAATAGGAAAGAGGCAACCCCATGCTGAAGAATCTTACCATTCGGATCAAGTTGTTCGCCGGTTTTGCACTGGTACTGGCACTGACCGCCATTGTCGGGGCTTTGGCCATCACCAAGATGCTCAACATCACCACCACCGCTACGGATCTAGGTCATCGCGTGGTGCCTGCCGTCGCCGCAGCCAACGATGTCGAACGCAATTCGCTGCTGACCATGTACAACATGCGCGGATACGGCCTGACCGGAGGTGAAGACTACCTCAAAGCGAGCCGTAAGTATCTGGCGGGGGTCAACGATGCCCTCAAGAAGTGCACCGAACTGGCGGAGAATTACAGCGATAAGAATCTGCATGATGCCGCCAGCAAGGCCCAGGAAGGCGTGGACAACTACACCAAACTGGTGGAGCAGACGATTACGCTGGACCACAAGCTTAATGAATACCGGAACGCTCTGGCCAAGGATGCCGATGCATTTATGACCGCCTGCACTACATACTTAAATGGCCAGAACAAGGCTTTTGAAAAGGATGCCCGTGCCAGCGAACCGGCTGACACCCTCATCGAGCGCAACCTCAAGATCACTCTCATCAACGAAGTGATCGACCTGGGTAACGCCTGCCGCATTGCCAACTTCAGGTCCCAGGCCCTGCGCGACCCGAAGATCATCCGTGATGCTATGCCCAACTTCGACAAGATCGAGGCCAAGCTTACCACACTGCGTCCTATCACGAAGCAGCCAGCCGACATCAAGGAACTCCAGGAGATCACACATGCCGGTCACGAATACAAGTCCAATCTCTTGATCCTTGTGCAGAACTGGGAGGAACTCGACAAAGTGGCTGCAGCTCGACAAACGGCGGGCGATGCCGTGTTGGAGCAGGCCATGGCTACGTCTCTGGGCGGAATCAAGGAGACCGAAGATGCTGTCGACCATGCCGCATCCTCCCTCCAGAGCGCATCGTACACCGTTATCACGGGCCTGATTATTGCAGTGCTGGTAGGCGTTGCTCTGGCGTTCTTCATTACTCGCAGCATCGTTACACCCATTCGCCAGATCATCAACCGTATCAAGGACATCGCTCAAGGTGAAGGCGACCTCACCAAACGGGTGGATGTGACTTCGAAGGACGAGATCGGTGAACTGGGCATCTGGTTCAACACCTTCGTACAGAGGGTACACGACATCATCGCTCTGGTGGCTGGAAATGCCCGCGAGGTGGCCAGCGCTTCCACCCAGATCGCCGCTTCGAGCGAAGAAATGGCTACCGGACTGAAAGAGCAGACCCAGCAAGTCACCCAGATTTCCAGCGCTATCGAGGAAATGAGTCAGTCCGTGGTCGAAGTAGCCAGGAAGTCAGCTGAGGCGGCCAATAACGCCACCAACGCTGGCCAGACAGCCACCAACGGCGGCAAAGTGGTGAATGACACCATCACCGGCATGCAGGCTATCGCCGGAGCTGTCACTGACGGAGCCAGGAGCGTCAGCGAATTAGGCAAGCGCTCCGAGCAGATCGGTCAGATTATTGAGGTCATCAACGACATTGCCGATCAAACCAACCTGCTGGCTTTGAACGCCGCCATCGAGGCAGCAAGGGCTGGCGAGCACGGCCGAGGATTTGCCGTCGTGGCTGATGAGGTCAGAAAGCTGGCTGACCGTACCACCAATGCCACCAAAGAGATCGCTCAAAGCATCAAGGCCATCCAAGGCGAGACCGGCCAGGCAGTGGACAAGATGAACACCGGCACCCAGCAGGTCAAGACCGGGGTGGAAAAGGCCACGGCAGCCGGGGACAGCCTGCGTGAAATCGTGACCGCGGCTACCGGCGTGGCAGAGATGATACGCTCCATCGCCGCAGCAGCCGAGGAACAATCGGCGGCCAGCGAGCAGATCAGCCGCAACATCGAGAGCATCAACGCTGTAACGCAGCAGTCGACCGAAGGCGCCAGTCAGGCCGCATCCGCAGCCTCGCAACTCTCAGCCAAAGCCGAGGGAACTGCAGAATCTGGTACGCCAGTTCAAGCTGTCGGCGTAATCGTCGGTGAATGCGAGCTATCTCAAGTCGTGGCGCGGCCGGCTTACCCCGGTCGCGCCATATTGCTTGATTAGCAGCAATCTATAATCATGCGTATCAGCTAGCACCCCCATGTCTAGATCGGGTTGGCATATGCCAGCTCCGGACAATATTATCCTTGACAGAGAAAAGCATACTTATTATATTCATTACAGATAGCATGGAGATGTTCTCCGTGCAGAATACTGATTCCAGAGGGCCCTAACCAGATGACTCGGCATAGTGGATGGTGTCACGAATCGACCTAATCTTTTGATAGATTAACACTCATTTCCGTCGTTCCCCTGGCACGTCACCTCCAAGCCTCTGATGCTGGTCCGTCTGCAATCAAATTTCCTATTCATTTCTTACTCATGCGAAGGAATTTTATATGAAAAAGACAGTACGCGTAGAAGTAGTAGAATCAGAGAAATGCATCAATCATAAATCTGGTGAGGTTTTCTGTGTGGCAGGGAAAACAGAAGCTGGTATTTGTACAAAACTTTTTTCATGCAATTTACCCGGAAGCACGATATTTAATGCGAGCTACACCGGAAACTGTTGCCAAAAGTGTTATGGTAACTTGTCCTGACGGTATAGTGAAGGTCAAGATGACGCAGGTTGTCAGCGAATAATCATAGTAAGATGCTATCTGAATAAGTCTGATTGATGATAGGTAAAGATACCACTGGCCAGATAGAGCAAGCCCAGTTGATAGTGGCCATCTTTCCCTGCGGATTAGAATCCGGCAAAAACGGTCGAGCCAGCTTGGTCGTCTGTTCCATCAGTCGACAACTGGCATTGTGCTTGAGTATTTTGTTCTTGGCCTCACCCCGACAGTGTGTGTGAGCCTTGGCGGTGAGTATGGGACAATGGATATTTATTTGTTACAATATTAATATTATCTACTCGTATAGGCGCATATTAATAGAACTGTTACCACATTTCTTGTGAGACAAGACGTCATTATTTGACCTTCGTGCAACCGTGCAATGACGGTATTAACATGCCCTGTTACGGTAGAATCAAGGCTTTTAAGATATGCTTTAAGTACCCGCTCATTTACACAAGGTTAAGTCGATGGCTCTTACAAATAATTTGTTTCGCTTCCAAAAACTAGAGTCGCGGTCAATTACAGCCGGAAATCCAAACGGAGCTAAAGGCGGGCGTTTTGCCGGAGTGGCGGCATGCTGTTGGCATAAACGCGCACGAGAAGTTACAAATAGCCGATGTGGAAGGTCCCGGGATGGTTCGCGGT
>JAAUTM010000323.1 GCA_012031455.1 Phycisphaerales bacterium | reverse complement strand
AATAAAGCACACGATGGGTATCCCCCGATGAAACGTGAACCAAAAACCACATCGGCCCGGCCATCCAGAACCGGAGCCAGCAGACGCTTGTATTCCTGGGGGTCGTATTCCATGTCGGCATCCTGCACGATGACAAAATCTCCCGATGCCGCAGCAAACCCGGTGCGCAGGGCAGCCCCTTTACCACGGTTGACAGCATGAAAGTGGATGGACAGGTCTGGGCGCTGATGCTGCAACTGTTCCAGGTACCCGCGTGTGCCATCGGTGGAAAAATCATCCACCAGCACGATCTGGCGTTGCAGGTCAGCGGGCAATGCAGCCGCCTCCACCCGCGCCAGAACCCTGGGCAACAGCTCGCATTCGTTGTACACCGGGATGACGATCGACAAGGTTTGCGCCATGGCAAAGTGTGCCTCCCTGGTGGATGATAACGATTCACGCCGTCCGGCGCTTGCCGCTGCCCGTCCAGCGGATATCCTGTAGGCTTAAAGTGGTATATCAACCCCCTTCAATTTTTCAGGAAAGGAACCATTCATGCGATTACCGATGACTCTGGCGATGACGTCCGCAATGCTCTTTCTAGGCGCGTGCGCTGAAAAGCCCGTGAGCACCACCGAGCCCGGCAAGGCGGTCATGCCCGGCAGCAAGATGGCGATTCGTGTCGATGCCGGTGGCGATTCCGACATCACCGACAAAGCCGGCCTGAAGTGGAGCAAGGACCAGATTTACAAGGCTGGCAGCTGGGGCCGGGTGGGCGGCGACTCGGTGGTACGCGAGAGCAACCTGATGATCAAAAACACCTATGTCCCCGAAATCTATCGCACCGAAGCTTTTGATATGGGTGCTTACCGCTTCACCCTGCCAAACGGCACCTACACCGTCCAACTGCACTTTGCCGAAACGTTCGAAAGTATCAGTGCTGCGGGCGAACGGGTCTTCTCCGTCACCATCGAAGGCAAACCCGTACTGACCGACCTGGACCTTTTCAAAGCCGTGGGTGCCAACACCGCGATGATCAAGGCTTACGAAGTGAAACTGGTCGATGGGGTGCTGGACATCGAATTCAACTCCAAAGTTCAATCCCACCTCATCAGCGCCATCGAAATCCTCCAGCCCTGATGCTGATCGCCCGACAAACCGTCCCTCCACCAAGCCCACACCCCCTGTGTGGGTTTTTTCTTGGCATTCACCGGGTGGCTGGATTTTCCCTGTAACGTTGTCTATAGTTATGTCGGATATTTCAGTTTCAACTGAAATAAGGAAATCATCATGGAACTTGATCCTGCGGTCAGACAATTCGTGTTGCACTGGGGCGAGATGGGCAGCCGATGGGGCATCAACCGCACCATGGCCCAGATTCACGCCCTGCTCTACAGTTCCCCCGAGCCGATTGCTGCGGAGGAAATCGCCCAGGTGCTGGGGGTGGCCCGCTCGAATGTGAGCACATGCCTGCGCGAATTGCAGAACTGGGGCATCATCCGCATCACCCATGTGCTGGGGGATCGCCGGGATTATTTTGAATGTCGAATGGATGTCTGGGACATGTTCCGCATCGTGCTGGCTCAGCGTAAGAAAAGGGAAATCGATCCCACGCTGGAAACCCTGCGTGAGTGCGTGGCCATGGCCGCGCAGGGAGATACCGATCCGCTGACGGAAAAACGGCTCCGCGAAATGCTTGAGTTTTTTGAAACCGTCACCGACTGGTATGAGCAGATTCAATCCATGCCCACCGGGGCGGTGATGAAATTCGTCAAGTACGCCCCCAAGGTTAAACGCCTTCTGGGGGTGGGAGCCTGACCTCCCGACCTGCTACCCCTGCCTGCCCGAATCTGCTAACTGCGTCAACCAAACTACCTCCCTGAGTCAGCTAGCCCGTGGTTCGATCCAAGCCAATAGGCTGCGAGAGCATCATGATTCCCACCACCTTACGCAAGCCCGCAACCGCTGATCCTGCTCATGCTGCTGCCATCAAAGCAGCCAAGGCAATTGCAACCTCCAAGCCCGCAACCTGGTTGGAACCACCAGCTGCGCCGTTTTTACGGGCTGGCTCGAGCCGAATCTGGTGCATCCAGCTGGCTTCTTCCACCTCCGATATCACAACGCTGAATCTCTGGTACATCCAGATGCAAACCCCATCGGTGCATACCGGCGGGCACTGGTCGCCCCTGGTTTCCCCGGCAACTCCAGCCATGGACCTGTTGCTACTGACTTCCCCGCAAACGCATGAATCTTTGCCGGTCGAACTTGTTCATGCATTTTTTCAGACCTCGGGAATTATTTCCCTGAACCTTGGCCAGGCACTGGGCCTGCCTTATCGTCCCGCAGCCTTGCAGCTATTATGCCACCCTCAAGGACAGCAAATCCTGATCCATGGCCAGTGCATCGTGACTACCAGCGTGCAGCTTCAACCTGTCGATTCCACCCGTGCTCAAAATCAGTCCGAGACAACACGCCTGCCTGGAAACTGGCTCACCCTCGAAAAGCAAATCCCGCGACTCTTACGGGTTGAATCGGTGGTGACCGAACAGGGCCGGTGCTCAGCCATGGGGCATGCGCACGATGTCCAGCTTTCCACGGCACTTGGCGATCTTCACCCCATGCTCCGTGATGTGCGTCCACTGGGCCTGCGCTATTATGATCTTCCCTCGGGCGTGGTCCTCCACGCCCTGTCTGCGTGGCTGGCCCCGGTTGCATTCGCTCCTGGATGACAGCACACCCCAACCTGTGAATGTGGGCACCGGCTTTTGTCTATTCAGTATGTGCTTGATAGATGCGAGCTTGCCGCAGACGAACAAAATTGCGCATGGATCTGCTTAAAGCAACTGCACCGGGTCCACATCCACCGCAGTGCGAGCATCGGATTTAAGCAAGCCCGCCTGCCGGAGCAGGCCCAGCACTTTTTGCAACGAAAGCGCATCGCCTGCAAACATCAGAATCTGCCAGCGGAAGAAATCGGCCACCCTGCTGACCGGGCAAGGCATCGGCCCGCGCAGGCGCACCGCAGGTGACCCCTGGGGCAACGCGTTGATCAACGCATTGGCTTCATCAAGCTGAGCACGGAGTTCGGTGGCGTGGGCTTTGGCCTTGAGATTGTCCGGATCACGACACACGATCCGGGCCATGCGACCGATGGGGGGCAGACCATCCCGCGAGCGCATCGCCAGTTCACGCTCGACAAAGCCCTGATAATCATGCTGCGAAGCCGACTGGATCGTATGATCTTCCGGGGTAAAAGTCTGCACAATCACCCGGCTGGGAAACTGACCATCCTCAGCGCGACCGGCCCGACCGGCCACCTGTGCGATCAGTTGAAACGTGCGCTCGGCTGCACGGAAATCCGGCAAATGCAAAGCCGTGTCCGCACTGATCACCCCCACCAGTTTCACCCTCGGAAAATCCAGTCCCTTGGCGATCATCTGCGTTCCCAGCAGCACCTGGGTTTTCCCCTCTCCAAACCGCTGCAGGGCTGCAAGGTAATCCCCGCTGCGCCGCATGGTGTCGGC
>JAAUTM010000322.1 GCA_012031455.1 Phycisphaerales bacterium | reverse complement strand
CATTGTGGACATGTCCGGCCCAACCCTCAGGGAAATCCTTAAACACCCCCCACTGGCCTCATGCTCCTCAAACCCAACTTGAGCGAATTCGCCCAGGCCATCGACCAGCCTTGGCTCACACTGGATCTGTTACCGGACCAGTTGCGACATTGGGGGCAACACATCCCCATGTTGATGGTGTCGCTCGGTCAGCAAGGCCTGATGCTCTCCCATCAGGGCAGCCTCTGGAACGGCCAGGTTGATATGGATCAGCATCAGGTGATTGACACCGTCGGTTGCGGCGATGCCATGCTTGCAGGGTGTTTGATGCAGTTATCCCGCTCACCCCACGATATTCCGCTATTGATCACCACCGCTCTTTCGGTAGCAACAGCCAACGCAACCGTCGTCGGGGCAGGCAACTTTGATCCTCAATTCGCACAATCCCTCGCCCCTGCCTGCCAGGTGAAAATACTGCCCTTCGGTTAACCCACCCCCTGACTTTCAACTTTTTACATTCTTCTCATAAGTCGCACCGGCAGAACACCGATATTCCCTACAGACCGTCAATGGGGGCGTATTCGGGACGACGGCCAGGCCCGGCTTCCGGGAACAAGGAGTGACCCATGCTCATCGATAACCCATCCATTGGCACGGTCGATATAGACCCCCACAAAATCATCCATTTCCCCAAAGGTCTGGTCGGCATGCCCGATTGCAAAGACTGGGCTTTGCTGGCACCCATCGATGGCAGCTATTTTCACTGGCTGCAAAGCGTTGATCGCCCGGAGCTGATGTTCGTCGTCACCGAACCTTCACGCTTTGCCCCTGATTACCACGTCGATCTGTCGCCCAACACCATTCAGGATGTCGGCCTGGAAAAACTTGAAGATGCCACCCTGCTGGTCATCGTCAATCAGGAAGGCCAATTCCTCACCGGGAATCTGCAAGGGCCTTTGCTCATCAATGTCGCCCGCTACACCGGCTGCCAGCTCGTGCTTCCCCGCCAGCAGTACAACACCCGCCATGTGCTGATGGAACTCCGCCACAACCAGCAATCGCTGGCAGCATGATAATTTCGGAATGGATTTTCGAATTTCGAAATGTAATTCAGACCAGCGAAGCCCACCCTGATGCAGTGTGGGTTGATTCATGATTTTGCGTCCTACTGGGCATACTGTAAAATACCCGCACCACAGGGGCCATAGCTCAATTGGGAGAGCGCTGCCTTTGCAAGGCAGAGGTTACCGGTTCGATCCCGGTTGGCTCCATTAGATTTGCCCGCAACTCATCGGTGACATGTCTGGTCAAGGCGGGGCAAGTGACCCCTTGCATATGATTCATGCAAATTGGGAGGCGTAACCAGCGTCAGGGACCCCGCGTAGAAACCTACTACCTATCATCACCCATATCAAACACTATGGTTTACCCAGACAGTCAATGGAATATTGCTACTCCCGAAAGTCAGGGAGTCCGATGCCAATTCCTCCAATCCGCGCTTGACATACTCAATCGTAACTGTAAAAGCAGTGATGGTATCAAACGCATGGTCGTGGTTCGTAATGGCTACATCATCTACCAAGGCAGCGAAGCAAGTGTAAAGAACAATACATTTTCCGTCGGTAAATCATTGACCAGCACCATACTCGGCAAGATGATAGATGAGGGTATCCTCCAGCTTGACAGCCCGGCAGCAGAATTCGAACCCTTGTTGTCCGAGCACTATCCGAAGGTCACCCTGCGGCACTTTGCGACCATGACCAGCGGATACAATGCCGCAGGAGTATGCCGTTTCCCCGGCCAACCAGAAAATCTGGATTGGTCGGTCACACCCTACGATGCAGGCACCCCCTTGTTTGCGCCCGGTGCGATGTATCTTTATTGGGACGAAGCGATGTTGATGTATGGCAGAGTACTAACGAAAGTGTTGGGGAAATCTCTCGCAGACTACTTTAATGAGAAAGTCGGCTCAAAAATTGGGCTTGAGCGTTTATCCTGGCGGGAAGAAGGTCAAGTAGATGGGATCACGATCAATCAAGGCTG
The DNA here is from genome assembly GCA_012031455.1 of Phycisphaerales bacterium. The sequence goes on along the minus strand of JAAUTM010000322.1, from coordinate 1,486 downwards.
TGGCATGATCACTATGAATGCCCTTGAGCTTGCGCGATTTGGGCATCTTTTTTGAATCAAGGTAGATGGAAAGATACTCAGATCATTAGCGAGAAATTTGTGCATGAGGCAACTCGGAATCAGGTCCCTGAAAATATTCCTCCTGATTTGAAACATTCACAGGCAAATAAATTGGCTATGAATCAGCATGCTCCGGGACGATATGGATTCAATTGGTGGGTCAATGGGTTGGATCAACATCGCTCCCGCTCGATGCCTGACACTCCTCCAAAAACTTTCTATGCCAATGGTTTGAAAAACAACATGTGCTTTGTGGTGCCTGAATGGAATTTAGTCTTGGTGCGACTGGGTACTGGTCGTGAACAGCCGGCCAGCAAACAGGTTACGTACAATGATGTCTTCCGCGAACTTGCCAAGGGCATAGACCCATAAAGCGAACCTTTGATAAATCCCTCTCCGTGAGAAGGTGGCTGAGTCTTCGAGTCCAAGTGAGTCGAAAACCTACCCTTGGCGATGGCCCATGATCGAAGTGGTCCCTGGCATCCGAGACTAATGCATTTGGTGGGTAAAAGTGCCCATAATCGGACTTGTCATACCTTTTTTCGCTGTTTCCTGATTTATCGTCTGTATCAATTACACGTAGTGCCCCCGACCTTGATTTATCGATCCTGATGATTTGTCCTTATCACTTTGTCGATATAGCCAAGGGTGAAGATTGCCTGCGCACCGGTACAGCAGACCGTGGGCAGGTGATTGGGGGTGGGGTGCAGAATCGGCGGTGCGATTTGGGCCTGTTGCCCGCCGCGTTACTGACTTGATCCGGGGACGGAATCGCCAAGCTTTTTCCAAAAAAAGCTGTCGATTTCATGACGACAGGATACACCCTCACCATGATCACCCGTTCATCAACCGCCACCGACACAAACACTTCGAGCGTTTTCATCGGACGCCAACCGATCTTTGACCGCGAGCAGAATGTTTACGCCTACGAACTGCTATACCGCTCGAGCGCTACCCGCAACAGCTTCGCACATACCGATGGCGATCAGGCCACCAACAGTCTCATTGACACGAGCCTGAATGTACTATCCCTGGATGATCTGGTGGGCAAGCACAGGGCTTTTGTCAACATCACCCGCAAGCTGCTGTTGGACCAGACCTATTCAGTTCTGCCCAAGGACCGGGTGGTTCTGGAGCTGCTGGAAAACATTGAGCCGGATGCTGATGTCATCGAATCCTGCCAGTTGCTCAAACGCAACGGGTACACTCTGGCGCTGGATGATTTTGAATTTCGTCAGGATTACCGTCCACTGCTGGATTTGGCGGATATCGTAAAGATCGATTTTCTAACCTGTCCCATCCAACAGCGCAAAGCTGAGATGATGCAGAATTACGGGTTTGGGGGGCATCGCATTGCTGGCGGAAAAATTCGAAGGCCACGATGATTTCAAACAGGCTGTGGACCTGGGTTATGCCTATTTCCAGG
>JAAUTM010000321.1 GCA_012031455.1 Phycisphaerales bacterium | reverse complement strand
ATGCTTTTTTTGTACGTGTTTGGCAACAGCGTGGAGGATCGTCTGGGGAAGGCGGGTTATTTATGTTTTTACCTGGCGGGGGGTGTGCTGGCGGGGCTGGGTCATGCGGTGCTGGATCCAAACCCGGTGATAGGCGCCAGTGGGGCGGTGAGCGCGGTGACAGGGGCGTACCTGGCATTGTTCCCGCTGACCAATGTGACCATCTTTTACTGGTTTATTTTCTTCGGTGTATTTGAGGTTCCCAGTTTTTATCTGATTGTGTTTCAGATTGTGCAGAACATGCTCTTTCAGGCGGCAGGGCTGACGGGGTGGCGTACATGGCCCATCTGGCAGGGTATGCATATGGGTTTGTTGTGGCCATGCTGCTGCTGGCGGCAAGGATTTTGTCACGTGAGCCTTATGACATGCTGGCGGTGTGGGAACGCAGGCGAAGAAGGCAGGCGCTGGCATCGCTGACCAGCAAGGGGTATTCGCCTTGGATGGGAGGGAAGGCCGGAGGCAAAATACCTGAGGAAGTCAAGGCTGAACAGCCGGTCGATGCCCGGCAGCAGGCGATCATGGATGTTCGCAGCAAGGTGAATGCAGCCATATCAGCGCATGACCTGCCCACGGCTGTGCAACAATATCGACAGTTGTGGGAACTGGATGATCAGCAGGTGATGGGGCAGCAGGAACAACTGGACCTTGCCAATCAGCTCACCAGTGAGGGCGAATATAGTCAGGCTTCCAAAGCGTACGAATTGTTTTTGAAGGTGTATGGCCGATCACCGCAGGTGGAGCAGGTGGAGTTGATTTTAGGGTTGATTTACACACGGTACTTGCCGCAACATCCGCGGGCCAGGGAGCTGTTGCTCAAAGCTCAACCACGATTGCAGGACAAACAGCAGTTGATATTGGTGGAGCAGTTGCTGGCGGAACTCAAATAAAGAACCCACACCGAATCGGTGTGGGCTTCAAAGTACGAGCAAGGAAGAACCCACACCGAGGGGCGTGGGTTTCACGTTTACAATCAGGTTATGGGGCACATTTCAATCGAGTTTGCCGGGGGCGGCCCAGGTGGGCAGCATGGCAGGTCGCTTATAGTTAGTCGTGAGCTTGTGATATTTCCCTGTCTTGGAACTTTTCAGGAATCCGTCCATGGCATCGAGCACCGCAAAAGCCTGATCGAGGCTGGCGCGATGCGGGCGACCGGTGCGAATGGCCATGGCCATGTCCGCCACACCGACCATGCGACCAAAGCCCTTGTTGTGAGTGTGAGCAACCTCGCGCCATTCGGATTCATCATGACGACGGACTAGAACAGTTCCGTCAAAGCCGTTGGGGTCGGGCACTTTCATCGTACCTTCGGTGCCATAGATGGTGATGGGGTTTTTCCCATCGTGGGTGCCATGCCAGATGGCGAAGGTGGTGATGATGGTGCCGATGACGCCGGATTGGAAGTGAATGGTGCCAGCGACGTGGTCGGGGGTTTCGACTTTGATTTTCTTACCATAAAGAGGACCGGGTTCGCCGGTAGTCCTGTTTTTATGGGTGATGGTGCGATTGGGGATCATGATATCCGCCATGCCAGCGACAGCGCTGATGGGACCGAGCATATTGATGAGGGCAGTGAGGTAGTAGGGGCCCATATCGAACATGGGGCCGCCACCGGGCTTGTAGTAGAACACGGGGCTGGGGTGCCAGGATTCATGGCCATGGCCCATCATGTAAGCAGTGGCGACCAATGGTTTGCCGATGACGCCATCGTCGATGAGTTTGCGTGCGGTCTGGTGCCGGCACCAAAGAAAGTGTCGGGAGCGCAACCCACGCGCAATTTTTTCTCACGGGCGAGCTTCACGATCCGCTTGCCTTTGGCGACGCTGATGTCCAGCGGCTTTTTCGCTGTAGGTGTGTTTGCCAGCCTTGAGGGCTGCAAGGGCGATGTCGGCGTGGGCTGCCGGGATGGTGAGGTTCAGCACAATTTCAATCGACGGATCTTTGAGCAATTCCTTGACGGTGAGCACCTGGGGAATGTTGTGCTCGGCAGCCTTGGCCTTGGCTGCTTCGGGATTGATGTCAGCCACGGCACAAACATCCAGCAGTTCCGGATAGAGTTTGGCGTGATTGAAATACTGATTACTGATCGCGCCGCAACCGATGATGCCGACCTTCACCTTGTTGATGACACCGACCTTCGACTTCTTCTTCATGTTGGCAAATCCTTTGAGGATGTTGGAACGGATTGATGCATACGACGTGTGAAAAGGCTAACTCAAGAAAGTCAAGGATGCCAGTCGGCAGGATCATAGGAATAAATCGCTAAGGTTTTTTGAGGCGTGTAACCGATGTACCTGATACCGGAAGCGCAAATGTTGCGCAGGCCGGTGCGGAAAGGAGTTCCGCAGTAATTTTGAAGGAAGGCGTGAGTCGCCCCGCTGGGTAAAGGCACCACGATTTCCCGGAGTCATGGATGACTCATCCGCCATCATCATCCCGTAGAGCCATTGGAACCCCCGGCAAAGCTGACGATTTTGCCGTGGCACTTTCCTTTCCCCGGCTCATGCAGCAATTGCAACAGCAACATAAACACTACAGCAGACTGCTGGCACAGAGTCAGCGTGTTACGGAACTGCTTGCATCTCAGCGCAGTGAGGACTTGCCCGCACTCATGGAAGAGCGGCAAAAGGTCATCGATGAATTGCAACGCATCGACAAAGACCTCGCTGGTTATCGCCTGCACTGGATTGAATGGTTTCCCCGCTTGGAAAAAATCAGCGTCAGGAAGTAACCGCACTGACCGGGGAATTGGAAAACTTGCGGAAACAGTTGAGTGAATCAGACAAGGTTCATGCCGACCGCCTGCGTCAGGAGAGCCAGCGGTTGGGTAAGGAACTGGGCATACTTGGCCGTGCCAGTCAGGTAACTCAGTTGTATCGAGGACAACAGCAGGTCAATCGTATGTCCACGATGTACCAGACCGATCGACAAGTTTAGCTTCGAAAGGACGACCCAAGGGATAGCCTTGGCTGGGATCAGTGACCATGACACGCAATGCCCCTGCAGATAAGTTGCATGAAGTTAACGGGGATACAAGTGATCCACGCAATGGGATGCCCCGCGCCAAGCCATAGCAGGTAATAGTCAGATCAGTCCCCCGGCTGCCGGGTGGATGACCTTGCCAACCTGCCAGAAGGTCGTCCGTGAGGAAGAGATGGCCGATGGCGCGCCGCTGTATGCGGTACTTTCACGCCGCATCGCCGCGCTGATGCAGCCGAATACCCGCGCCGTATTCGTCGAAAGCCCGGCTCGCTGTCGTTCGAGATTCAGGACATCCCGGCGATCAGCGCGGTCGCGCACGCCCACGGGTGCCCGCGTATTGATGGACAATACCTGGGGCGACGCCGCTCTATTTTCCCTGCGCTTTCGCGGGGCGTCGATCTCGCGATCCAATCCGGCACGAAATATATCGGCGGCCATTCCGACGTGATGATCGGCGCGGTGGCGGCCAATGCCGACATGGTGCTGGATCTCAAGGAAT
>JAAUTM010000320.1 GCA_012031455.1 Phycisphaerales bacterium | reverse complement strand
GGGGCGATTGCACACCAACCGAATTCTGATTATCTTCGCACTCGGCTACTCGGCCACTCGACACATGACCACTTCGGGCCTTGTTCACGGCGTATCGTTCAATTTCGGCGGTCAGACGCCCTTGAACCTGGCGCATGGATTGCAAGGAGCAGGCGTGCCGGTCATCGGCACAAGTGTCGAGTCGATTGATCTGGCATCCAACCGGGAAAAATTCGCGGACCTGCTCAAACGGCTGAAGATACGTCAACCCGAAAACGGCATTGCCCACAACGTTGAAGAAGCGGTGAAGATCGCCAGTCAGATCGGTTACCCGGTGCTGGTACGGCCAAGCTTTGTGCTGGGTGGTCGGGCCATGGAAACGGTGTTCGATGAGCCGCAGCTTCGCCATTACATGGCCATGGCGCTGGGTGCTTCCGACCTGGCGGATCAGCCAATTCTGGTGGACCGGTTTTGTCGGAAGCCATCGAATGCGATGTCGATGTCATTGCGGATTTTGACGGGCAAACACCGGCAGACGCAACAAATCGCAGCGCTAACGGTCGTGCAATCGTCTGTGGCGTCATGGAACACATTGAAGAAGCGGGCATTCACAGCGGCGATTCTGCCTGCGCTATTCCGCCTTATTCCCTGCCCAAGCATGTGGTGGAACAGCTCAAGCGTCAGTCCCGGCAGATGGCCGAGGCTTTGTGTGTGCGCGGCCTGATGAACATTCAATATGCCATCAAACGACCCGATGCGCAGACAAAAAGTGACTACGAAATTTATGTGCTGGAGGTCAACCCCCGCGCCAGTCGAACCGTTCCCTTTGTGGGCAAAGCCACGGGGATTTCTTGGGCGAATCTGGCAGCCAAGGTGATGGCGGGTAAATCGTTAGCGGAGCTTGGCATCACCGAGGAAGTCACGCCCAAGCACACCAGTGTGAAGGAATCGGTGTTCCCCTTCAGCAAGTTCCCCGGGTGGACATCATTCTTGGGCCGGAGATGCGATCGACTGGCGAGTGCATGGGTGCGGACATTTCCTTCCCCATTGCGTTTGCCAAGAGCCAGTTGGCCGCAGGGACGCAATTGCCTACCAGTGGCAAGGTGTTTTTGTCGGTGCGTGACAGCGATAAAAAATCAGTCACTGCTCTGGCTCGCAAACTCGTTGAGCTGGGTTTTGTGGTGCTGACCACGGGTGGCACTTATGACTTTCTGCAGAGCAAGGGCATCAAGACTGAGCGGGTGATGAAGATCAGCGAAGGCAGGCCCAACGCCATCGACATGATCAAGAACAAGGAACTGGCTCTGATCATCAACACGCCGACGCGCAAAGGCATTGCCACCGATGAAGGCAGGCTCAGGCCATGGCCGTGCGATTCGGGGTGCCCATCATCACCACCACCACCGGTGCCGCTGCCTGTGTGCAGGCGATTGAAGCACTCAAGCAGGGTGATTGGACCGTGCGCGCCTTACAGGATTATCATCCATCCACCGTTAATTGATTGGATCAACACCAGCTTATTCCAATCCCAGAATCAGCTTCGCATCCTCGCTCATCATGTTTTTGTCCCAGGGCGGGCTCCAGACCAGATCGACTTCAGCTTCCTTGACTTCCGGGAGACGTTCGATCTGCACCCGCACGTTGCCGGGGATGGCATCAGCTTCGGGGCAGTGCGGGGTGGTCAGCGTCATCTGCACATACACCGGCCGGTTTGAGGGTTCGCATCAATTTTGTACACCAGCCCAAGGTCATAAATATTCACCGGGATTTCCGGGTCAAACACCTTGCGGATGGCAGCAATCACTTTGTCGTGCAGCGAAGCATCCGCAGGGAGAGCCACATCTTCAGGGGAAGCGGGCGAACCTTGCACTGCATCATCGGGCGGCCATATGCGTTTTTCCATGACGATCCTCATTGATGTTGAGTTGAACATCTCACCCGATCAGCTCGTTGGCAGGGATACTCTAATCGGTGACCATGAATCTTATGCATCAAAGAGCAACGGCAGTGAGCGTGCCCGGGGCCTGGGCCGGGGGTTCCCGGATTCATGCTCCCTCGTTATCCTTGAATCATGGCCGATCAATCCAACATCCCGACGAAAGAGCTTGTCGCCCGTGATCTGGCAGTGCTCTGGCACCCGTGCAGCCAAATGCGTGATTACCACGACTTTGAGCCGTTGCATGTTGTTGGTGCCAAAGGTTCACGACTGCATCTGGCGGATGGTTCCTCACTCATCGATGCCATCTCAAGCTGGTGGTGCAAGTCACTGGGCCACGGCCACCCGCGCCTGCAGGCAGCACTCATCGCACAGGCTCAACAGTTTGAACATGTGATTCTCGCCAACACGACCAATGAAAAAGCGGTCACGCTCTGCGAACGACTTTGTGAATTGGCCAACGGAAACGATGACCTGCAAATTCGAAATATGGTGGCACGGGCAACCAGCGATCCCGCTCAATCTGAAATCCGAAATCACTTCACCAAGGTCTTTCTGGCGGGGGACGGTTCGGTGGGCATGGAAATCGCCTTGAAAATGGCGTTTCAAGCTCAGCAGCAACGCGGCCAGACGAGTCGCACACGCTTTGCCCACTTCGCCCATGGCTACCACGGGGAAACCATCGCCACCCTGGCGGTCGGGGATTGCGGTCTCTATGGCTCACCCTTTGCCCCGCTGTTTTTCAATTCGATTCGACTGGAAAATATTCCCTATCGCACCGGGCCGGGCGATCCGCGCTGGATGGATGCTTCCGATGAATGGGCCAGGATAGAAAAGCAGTTGGAGGCTCACGCTCAGGAGCTGGCTGGCATTGTGTATGAGCCGGTGTTGCAGGGTGCTGGGGGCATGAAACTTTACAGCCCTGATCTTTTACCAAGGCTCACTGCCTGGGCGCAGGCGCATGGCGTGTTCACCATCGCCGATGAGATCGCCTCAGGTCTGGGCCGATTGGGTACACCCCTGGCATCGCACTTGGGCCAAGGTTCAAGGTCCAAGGTCCAAGGTCATCAAACAACAAACGATGCAATCGACGTGGGTGTGTCATTGGGGAATCATGATTATGTACTGCCCGACATTGTCGTTCTTTCCAAGGGTTTGACATCCGGGTACATGCCTTTGTCAGCGGTGCTGACCACGCAAAGTATTTATGATATTTTTGATGCTGACTACCACGAGGGTAAAGCCTTTCTGCATAGCAATACCTACACCGGTCACGCCTTGGCCGTGGCCGTGGCCCATGCCACACTGGATGTCATGCATGATGAACATATTTACGCCAAAGTAGCCAGGCATGGCCCGTTGCTATACCAAGGTCTCTATCAACTATCTCAAAAGTATTCTTTATTGCACAACCTTCGTGGTTGCGGGATGATGGCTGCGGTCGATCTGCGTCATGCCGATGGTTCACCCCTGGACCCCCGGCTGCGCACCGGCTGGCAGGTGTATCGCTCGGCTGTGAAACGCGGGGTGCTCCTGCGCAACCTCGGCGACACGATGTATCTGTACCCGCCCCTGAACATCAGCCCCGATGACATCGCAGAGATGT
>JAAUTM010000319.1 GCA_012031455.1 Phycisphaerales bacterium | reverse complement strand
CGCGACGACCACAGCCATCCTGGCGCTGGGTGATGCGCTAGCCATGGCGGTGAGTCACCTAAAAGGGTTCTCGGCTACGGATTTTCGCAAGTCACATCCGGGGGGTCAGCTTGGCAGGCAGATGATGCCGATCACCGAGGCATTGCGTTTCAAAGCAGGTGTGAATCTGCCTTTGGTGTCGGAAATGGTCACGGTGGAATCGATGTTGCAACAGGCAGCCCAAACCCCCAGGCGTGCTGGGGCGGTGTTGCTGGTGGATGAGCAAGGCAAGCTCAGCGGAATTTTCACCGATGCCGACCTGCGCCGCTTGCTGCTGCGTGATGGTACGGGGGTTTTGCAACAGGGAATCAGATCGGTGATGACCCGTAACCCCATGGCACTTTCCGACTCGGCGGTGGTACGCGATGCCGTGCAGATGATCCGGGAAAAAAGATTGGATGAAATCCCCGTGGTGGATGCCAGTGGCAAACCGGTCGGGCTGATCGATGTACAGGACCTTATCGCCCTGAAGGTGATTCAGGAATAAAGGCTGGCAAGAATTAAAAATAGATTGGCCAAGCACGGGGGCAACGGCTAATATTGCTGGTAGTCTGCGTCAGAGGTCAGGGAAGAAGTACCCCAAGCAAGGATGTGCCCCATGAGTTCACCTAATTCAACCACACCTGCCACACCTGCAACGACGCTGTTTGAACGCGTACAACAGGTGGTCAATCGGATCCGCCCGGCTGTGCAGTCCGACGGCGGGGATGTGGAACTGGTCGAAGTCACCCGGCCAATGTTGCCCGCATTCGTTTGCACGGAGCCTGCGTCGGCTGTCCCTCCAGCTCGATCACCCTGAAAATGGGCATCGAACGCAACATCCGCGAACGAATCCCCGAAATTGTCGGCGTGGAACAGGTGCACTAGCTTGGCGGGAAGCTTGAACACCATCGGCTGTCATCAACCCACCATGTGCGATGAGTGCCAATCGAGGCCTCGCCGCTGCGTCAATAAGAATGGAATCCCCGGCAGGCAGGGCAGAGTCCGATTATCAGAAATTTTACCCTCACCGGCCTGAATTAACCGATTGGTTCACGGAGGATCACTCCGTATGCTGGCATTGACCCGACGTGTAGGTGAAGAAATCGTCCTCGGCGATCCGTGCAAGCCGATGGGCGTGATTCGCGTGGTGGAAATCCACGGGGATAAGGTACGCCTGTCTTTCGACTTCCCCAAGGAAACGCAGATTAACCGTCGTGAACTGGCGGAACTCAAAGCCCGGCAATCCGGTGGTGAAGTGCCTCGCTCGGCTGAACCGGGTCAGAAAAGCTCAGCTTCAGTTTGAACATCATCTTCGTGCGCAACTCAGGCCAACCCTGCGCTACAAGGACCACATGTCACGATTGGGATCAGAACATGCATGAGTGTGCATGAATGCTTTAGAATAGGCGGCATGGCTGAACCATGGAGCAGTTTGTATCGCTGTGCGGACCATCAGCAACCGCCAAGGGTGCTGGTGTTGGCGGAACTTGGGGTGAATCACAACGGTCAATTGGAGCAGGCCCTGGCGCTGGTCCATGCGGCTGCGGGGGCGGGTGCCGATGCCGTCAAGCTGCAACTATTTGATCCCCGTCATTTGCTATCGCAGCAGGCGATGCTGGCCGATTACCAGCGTCAGGCTGGGGCTGCGGATCCGTTTGCCATGTTGGATGAGTTGAAACTTTCGCTTGCCGACATGCAGCGGGTTGCCAGGGAAGCACGGGACTGCAACCTGTCGCTGGTGGTGACACCTTTTTCACCCGAGGATGTGGAGACGTTGAAAGCACTGGCGGTGGATGCGGTGAAAATTGCTTCGCCGGATGCGGTAAATCCTCCGCTGCTCAAGGCGGTGGCGGCATTGCAAAAGCCGATGCTGGTTTCGACCGGGACTTGTGAAGTCGATGAGCTGGAGTGGGTGGCGGGATTGCTTAAGCGTCATGAGCCGGGCGGCATCTTGCTGCAGTGCGTGTCGAGTTATCCGACGAAGATGGATAAAGCGGGTTTGGGGGGTATGGCTGTGCTGCGGGAGCGATTTGCTTTGCCGGTTGGGGCTACTCGGATCACACCACGGAGATCATCACCGGGGGCGCTGGCCACGGCTGCGGGGGCGTGCGTGCTGGAAAAACATCTGACACTGGATGTGCATGCGGATGGCCCGGACCATGCCGCGAGCCTGGACCCGGTGCATTTTTCGCATTACGTGGATTTGGTGCGCCAGGCGGAGGCCGCTTGGGGGGCGTTGCGAAAAAATTGTCAGGAAGTGGAGCGGGAAGTTCGGCTGGTGTCACGACAAAGCGTTTGCGCCAAACGTGATCTGCCTGCAGGACACAAGCTCACTGGCGACGACCTGACCGTACGAAGGCCGGGGACAGGGATACCTGCAAAGCAAATGGACATGCTGCTGGGACATCGGCTGGTTCGCGCGGTTGCAGCCGGAGTGCTGCTGCAACTGAATGATCTGGAAAATTTCTGACCGGACTGCCAGAGCCACGAGCGGAGCCGAGTGGTTAATAAAGAAACCGCTCACTACTGTTCGCGGCTCTGATATTGCAATGTCATTCGTGCAGAGGCGTCGTCAGAGCTACGAGTGGAAGCCAGTGGTTTATGAAGTAGCAATCGCGACTTTGCTTGGCGAGCAGCCATGTTCATCAAAGATTAAAAGCTGATTGGGCTGGTCGGAGTGCAGGAGTGTCGAGGGAATCGCAATGGGCAGCGAACCGGCACCGGAGATCGGTTTGCCCTGCATCGTGCCCCACCAATACCGGCAAAGGTTTCGCCCGTTCAAATACACCTGCCCTTTGCTCATGCCTTGCAGGGTCAGAGCCAGTGCAGTCGAATTCACACGGGACTGGCTGGCCGCAGCAATTTCGAACTCGGTGCGATACCAGCGAGGTTGACCAGGTTTGACCCCTTTCATGGGAACAAATGTGGATGCATCGGGGATCGCCCAGGGGGCAAATGCCCACTGAGCATCGCGGGTGAGGTTTTGCTGGGTAATGTAAATGCTCAGGCCACGGGTGATGAGGTTCAGGGACTGGTCATCGAGTTCGGTTTGCAGCAACACCAGGCTCAGTTCGTTGGTGCCTGCGGGTTTGAGCGGACTGTTGCCGGGGCCGGGGTGCAAGGCCCAGCTTGCCCTACGGGAAGATTGTTCCTCGCCATACAAGCCAACCGCTTTGCCGTTGCACAGCAGCAGGCAGACACCGGGGACATCATTCAATTGAACGATCAGACTTTGTTCACGGGTGGTTTTAATCTGCCAGGTGAGGGCCTGACAGGGGTGATGATCGCCATGGTGCAGACCGGACCAGAAGTGGGAGAGTGGCCAGGGATCGAACCCGCGCAGGATGCTCCGTTTGGGTTTGCCCAGCACCACGGGTTTGACCGCATAAAGGTGATCGAAAAGCCCCTTGCATTCGTGCATGCGCCAACCATCACAAAATCGCCCGGGGGGTGTCCGCCAAGGCGACGACCGTATCCGCAAGCTGGAGTTTCACCGGGCCAGATTCAGCACCC
>JAAUTM010000318.1 GCA_012031455.1 Phycisphaerales bacterium | reverse complement strand
CCGCGAGAATGGCCGCGACCGCATACTCGCCTCTGCGCCCCATGTCCGCCGGGTCGCCGCCTGCCCATGTGTACTCACGTTTGGGAGAGTCCCGCAGCGGCCCGAGGTAGTAGACATCGCGCAGCATCTTCTCAAACGCCAGTTCAAGCTCGGAGAGGAACCCGGCGTTCTGGTGATATGTGCGTACCTCGTCAGCGAAGCCGTAGAATTTCACTGGAGCAGGGATCGGCCATCGGCGGCCCTCCGAGCGTCTAAACTTGAAAATATCGTGAGTCGTCGAGAGTTCATATCCCTCTGGAATCACGCTTGGTCAGGCTAAAGATCGTGTTGCCAAGCTCATACTTGATCTCAGGGACAGTTAACTTTGCCGCCACCGTTGGCGATGACACGCGAGAAAAAAGAGAACTTGTCAGACTTGCACAGTGATTTGTTCTGAGTGTCCGGGTCCTTCAAATCCACCGACTTGGGTGTCGTCCATTCCACGCCGATTTTAAACTCCGGCTGCTCCGAGTGCGCGTGCGAAACATCTTTAATCGTCCCGAGATTCACAGGCGACTTGTCGTCGCCAAGGTGAAGCACCACGCTCCGATCAGAGCTGTCAGCCGTCTGTTTGAGCATCAGCAGGAACTGCAGGATGCTCGACTTGCCCGATGAGTTGGTGCCGAACAGGGCCGTGATAGGCGCGAGTCGCATCTTATCGATGTTTTGCCATGCCTTGAAGTTGGTTAAACTCAGCGAAGTCAACATTCGAGCTTAGCCCGTATTAGTGAGCGAAGTCTGCGGAGCGCCCTGCAACAAATCCTAGCCCATAACCCCAGCCCACACAACAACTGGGGCGACGGAATCGAGCTTCCAAACGCTATCTCTGCGGCGGATCGACGGAGAAGAAGCTGCTGGCCGTCCGCGTGTTGGACGAGAAGACGAAGAAAGTCGCCTACACCAAGCAGACGCAGGCGGTGAAGGGGAAGAACAAATCCAACTACCCGCTGTGTGCCGTCGGAGGGCGGGGGGGCGACAATGCGAACAAGGCGAGGATCTACGATTTCGACGAGATGGACGCCGACCCCCCGGAGCACGTGGCCGCGTGGAGCAAGGGCGGCGATTCGTCGGCGGCGAACTGTCAGATGCTCTGGGTGGTTCACAATCGGGCCAAGGGTAATCGATAAGGTGAGGTGCTCCCCATGCGCTGGGCGCGCAAGAGGGGAAGTTAAGGTGGACCGTCGCGGGTTGGTTCTTTCACTTGACCACTTGACCACTCGGCTACTTGAACACTTGGTCACAGGGCCACTATTCAGAGCAGTTTGCGTAATTGACTTGAGGTTGATGCACACTGTTGTGTCCCCTCTCCCAGTGCAGAGGGGTTCACAAGTACCCCATGTTCGTGGAGCGAGCTGGGATCAACCATGTCGTTTCTGCAATTCACTGAGGCCTTGGGCCCCGATGTATTTTTGAGGATGCGGGGGTCGGTCTGCATGAGGTCGATGAGGATCAGGCCATCGGTGACATAGCCAAAGGCCGGGTCCACGTTGAAGCCCAGGATCAGGGCATTGAGTTTGAGATATTGTTTGAGCAGGATGGGCACACCTTTGTGATCCTGTTCGATTTCGGAAACGATGGTGGAGACATCTTCCACATCGCGGACCACCATGGACAGAGCACCGTTGGGGCCAGTGTCATCACGCAGGCCACGCAGCTTGGGGGGATTTTTAGGTTTGACCAGGCGCGATAGCTGGGGGTGGAGTTTGTTGGCTTTGAGGAAGGCGATGATGAGTTCCCGGCTCAAGCTGTGGTATTCGTGTTGATGCTCACCGGACCAAGCAGATGCCGGTACTGCGGCTGGCGGGCGATGCACTGGCCGATGCCTTTCCAGAGCAGCATGAGCGGGGTGTAGGAACGCTGGTATTCAGGGCGGACGAAAGCACGCCCCAATTCCATGGCTGGACCGATCTGATCCAGAAGCTGGCGCTGGTAGCCGAAGAGGTCACTGGTATAGAGGCCTTTGACGCCATATTTTTTGAGGATGACATCGGTCATGCCCATGCGGTAGGAGCCGATGATCTCGCGGTCGGCCTTGTTCCAGATGAAGAGGTGGAAATAGTGGGGGTCATACTCATCGAGGTCGATGGACTTGCCGGTGCCCTCGCCAGCGAGTCGGAAGGTGACTTCGCGTAGCCGGCCAATTTCCCCCAGCACATGGGGAGCCTGTTTACCATCGACGAGAAAGACCTGTTCCTTGCCCGCATCCACGAGCAGGGCCTCGCCAGGAAGATGCTCGATTTCCCAGGCCAGGGTATGCGGCTCGATGGGACTGATGATCGGCTCCATGGAACGCAAACTGGCTGGAGATGCAGCGGATTCGATGGTGGTACCGGAAGAGCCAGGGGAGCCTGAGGCGGATCCGGGGGCGGGGGTGGAATGAGGGGATGGGGTCAGGCGATTGCCAAGGATGTAGGTACGGATGCGCAGGTAATCGACGAGGGTTTGATCGTCGGTGAAGGTTTTGATTTTGCCAAGGGGGATGGGGTTCCAATGACAATGGGCAGGGCACGGTGCTGTTTGTTGAGCAGTTCACGAGGCAGAAGAGCGGTGCGCAGCATGGGATGAACCAGCCCGGCGAGTTGGAAGACAGGCCCATTGCTGCCACCAAAGAAAAAGGGAACGACGGGGGCCTGGGTTCGGCGGATGATGCGGCCGATGGTGGCACTCCAGGGCGGATCGATGATGGCACGCTGATGCAGATGCAGATGGGACACAGCCCCAGCGGGGAACACGGCGAGCATGCCCCCCTTTTTCACCCAATCCACGGCGGCACGCATGGAGCGCAGGTTGCGGGTGATGCTTTCTCGTTTGCCAAAGGGATCGACATAGAGCATCACATCATCAAGCTCGGGCAAACGTGAGAGCAGGAAGTTGGCCAGGACCTTGACATCCGGGCGCACCTTTCGCAAGACAGCAGCAAGCACGAGGCCTTCGATGGCACCAAAGGGGTGATTGGCGACGACCACGACCGGGCCAGTGGCGGGAACGCGGGCGAGGTCGGAAGGGCTGATGTTAGCGCTGACGCTCATGGCAGCGAGCGTTTTGTCCACGAAGTGACGGTCATCGTGCATCGCATGGACGCGGCGATAGATTTCCGCCATTTCGGGGAAGTGCATCATTTTTTCCAGCGACCGTTCCAGAGCGGTGCCCAGAGGCCCTTTGCTCCA
The DNA here is from genome assembly GCA_012031455.1 of Phycisphaerales bacterium. The sequence goes on along the minus strand of JAAUTM010000318.1, from coordinate 344 downwards.
GACATGGTTGCGGGGCAGGTCGATGCGGAAAGGTTGAGCTTTGCCCGGGGCGGTGGACTTGGTGAGGGAGGGGATGTTATGAGCAGCGATGGAAGGATTTCCGCCGTGCTTGTTACGCTGACGTCGGGTGGCAAGCCTGCGACGGGCGCGGCTCGTTTGGCGGTTTGGCTGGCCCAGTCTTTGAGGGTCATGGCGACTAACCTGGCGCCGCATCAAGGAGATTGTGTCAGGTGTGAACTCGTGGTCGCGACGCGGATTCCATGGTAACAAAAACGGCCGGGTTGGAACAGGGTTAGAAGTTGATGGGCACAGGGATCCCCCGGACGCCCCCGGATCCCACCGGA
>JAAUTM010000317.1 GCA_012031455.1 Phycisphaerales bacterium | reverse complement strand
GGTTGAATAGTTCGGTGCGGCGAGCATGAGGGCAAAGAAACCGCCCAAGGCATAGGCCCCGAGCACACCAACCAGATACATCAAGGCGATCCGTTTGTGATCGAGGGTGAGCAGCCAGGACAAGATACCTTTGCCATGGGTGAGATAGTTGTCCCCGGGCGCATGATGATGCGGGGCTGGCTGACTCAGGTCGGGATGAATCGTGGTGGTGGTCATGGGTGTTAGTAACTGCTGATTAATCTTTTGGCTTGGGGTTGCGACAACCGGCAAGTGAACTTTTTCTTTCGTTTTGCATGGCTAGGGGCTAGTAGCTTGGGGCTGGGCAGAGCGTTTTTGCATATCCAATTTCCCCAGCTCCTAACTCCCAGCTACTTTGCCTCTTCCGTCGGGAAACTGGTCATTGGTGGCGGCCCCTTGTCGCTTAATGTTTTCATCCATTCCACGATGGCGGTGATTTCCAAATCTTTCATGCGACCCTGATACGTCGGCATCACGTTGTCGTATCCGGCCAGCACCTTGGCACCGGGCACCAGAATCGACTCCCGGATGTAATTTTCATCGACCATCACCTTGGTTCCATCGCGCATCACGTGCTCATAACCATAGATGTTCTTGAAGCTCGGCCCAATGACACGCGAACCATCAAGCGAGTGACACTGGGTGCAACCTTTGCTCGTATACAGTCTTTGGCCTGCTTCGGCAGGGGGTGTTTTGGCGACCCAGTTGGCAGCATTTTCCAGCCAGTTGGCAAATTCCGTCGAATCCATCACGAACACCCTGGCACGCATCAGGGCGTGCTTGGTGCCACAGTACTCGGCACAGTACAAATCATAGTAGCGCTGTCCATCAGGACGCACCGGCGGGAGGTCCTTGGCCTGAAACCATGTGCTGTTGTACCGACCGGGCACTGCATCCTTTTTGATGCGGAACGCAGGCACGAACAGACTGTGAATCACATCCGAACTCTGCAACACCAGACGGATGGGTTTGTCCTGCGGGACGTATAAATCCGGCGAGGTGGCACCGTTGGGGTATTGGAATTCCCAGCCCCACTGATAGGCGGTCACCTGAATGTCGTAGGCATAGTCCGGTGGCTGGGCCATGTCCAGAAAACCCACAAACGCATAGTAGAAAATCGCCAGGAATACCAGCGCGGGAATGATGGACCAGGTGATTTCCAGGGCGGTGGAATGTGAAGGCGAAGGCTGGGCCTTATGACCGGCCCGATGCCGAAAGCGGATGATGAAAAAGATCATCGCAGCCAGGATCAGCACAAACGCGCCGACGCTGACCCAGTAGATGAAATAGAAAAGGTTGTCCACCTTGTGGGCATAGGTGGAGGCCTGGTCGGGCATCCACAACCTTTCACCGATCTGTGCCAGCGTGTTCAACATAGTGGGTTCCGAAACGGCAGTCGTGCTCAATTTAATTTCTTACGACAAGACGCCAGGGGCATGATGGATAATGGATAAGGGATCAAGGATAATGTTCCGAACTGCGCCAAAAAAGGTCATGAACATAATCCATTATCCAGCATCCATTATCCATTTCTGCTTCGTGTTTTCGTGGCCAAATTTCTGGTTGGTCACAGCTCTTTGGTCACCGTCGCTGCATGTTTTTCCCGCCAGAGCGAAACCCCGACAAAGCCCGACAGCGCCATCACGCTCAGGACCGCACCGAAGCGCATCAGGTTCATGGCTGCCAGACTGTAGTTCCCTGTGCTGGGATCAAAGTGGAAGCAGTAAAGCAGCAACTGGTCCATCGGTGAACCGATCTTCCCCTCGCTGGCTTCCACCAACGACAGACGCACGGTTTGAGCAGGGTACTGAATCCCATAGAGGTAGCGGGAGATGCGTCCATCGGGGGTGAGCAGGATCATCACAGCGGTGTGGACATATTGCCGCTGGACCGGGTCCCAGTTGTAGCCAAAGCCTGCTGCCTCGGTGATGCGTTTGATTTCCGGTTCCCCGCCGGTGAGAAAGTGCCAGCCGGTGGCTGCTTCGGCCTTGCCTAGTTCAGCGATGACGTTGCGTTTTTTCTGCATCGCCAGGGGGTGTTTTTCGGTGGGGTCGATGCTGATGGTGATGACGCGAAACTCTTTGCCGGGGGTGTAGGCAAGTTCCTTGAAAGTATCGACCATGCCGTTAATGACCAGGCCACAGAGCATCGGGCAGCCGTAGTACCCCAAGTTGAGGATCACGGGCTTGTCACCCTTGATGAGGTCGCCCAGCAGGACGGGCTTGCCCTGTTCATCAAAGAAGCGGGTGTCCAGCGGGAGGATGGCTCCCAATTTTTCGGATACGCCGACACCTTCGATTTCATCCGGTGCCCGTTCCATACGGTCATGCAAAGGGGCCTGTGAAGCCGAGGTGTTCGTGGCAGTTGGCGCTACTGCGGGAGCAGCAGGGACCTGTGCGGTTGCATTGGGATTGGCAGCAGTGGCAAGGTCGCCGACGGGCACGGGTTGATTGCTGTGCGGACCAAGGGCTTGCGCAGTGGGGATGGGGCAGAGGCACAGGGCCAGAAGCAAAAGCCCGGCTGCGAGAACCGGCTTGAGACACGGATATTGTGGGCTTGAGGTACGCATGGCGATGTCTATCGGGCATCCGCGGATTGTCACAGAACCGAACCAGCTTACGAATTTCATTTCCAAGTTTAGGCAACATCAGGCATGGGAGAATCAACGTTTTTCCTGGACCACCAATTCCATGGCACGATCAATGGGGATGGCGGTGACACCCTTTTCCTTGTCCACCCATGCGTAACGATTGATGGTGAGCTGCTGCTTGCCACGCGCATCGACCAGGGCACGGTTAACCTGACCTAGTGATTTATTTTCGCGTTCCAGTTCCAGTTGATAGGAAAACCAGGCGTGGGTGGCGACGATCACGGAAAAAATCAGGATCGAACCCACCGCTCCGACGGTGAAGACCAGGGGCATGTCCATGCCGATGCCTTCGGGTTGCGTGACTTGATGGCTCATATGAAACTTCCGTTAGTTTAATCGCCAGTAAAACAAGCTGTGGTCAAGGGGTCGAGTGGCCAAGTGGTCGAGTGAAAAGAAACACCAGGAAAAACGATAGCCACCATGATTTTCCGGTTCCTGCTGACGAGCTGCCTGTTCCTTTATCTACTTCGTGATCTTCGTGTCTTGGTGGCTAAGTCTGTTTCTTGAATACTTTGGATCCAGTTCACTCAGCAGGTCAGTTATGCGGTCACTTGGCCACTTGGTCACTTGGCCACTTGGCCACTTCTTTCCTAGATATTTTCAAACGCCACTGATTCACTCAATCGCGGGTCGCCCACCGGCACCAGCCCAGCCCGGCTGAGCATGTGACCCACACCCAGCAGCCAGATTCCGCCCAGTGCCAGCGTGAGACCCACTTCCATCAGGCCGATGGAGACCTGTGGCCCAAGTTCGGGCATCACCAGCCAGATTAGGTCCAGCCAGTGCATTCCCAACATCCACACTGCTCCCATGGCCAGCAGCAAGGCCCGACGTTTGACCATCCGGGATAAGAGCATCGCAAAAGGTGCCAGGAAGTGTCCT
>JAAUTM010000316.1 GCA_012031455.1 Phycisphaerales bacterium | reverse complement strand
GGCCCTTGCGATTCCACCCCCGTATGCCCCACCAATTGCACCCCCTTGGGCTTTAAGTGCAGGTAATGAAACGCCAATCGCTGCACCAGAACCGGGTCATTCTGTTCCAGAGACACCAGCATCTGCTGGTATGCCTGACGCTGCTGGGCCAGCCGCTGAGCCTGTAGTTCGATGTACTGCTTTTGCCATTGCATCTCCCGCAATTCCAGCCAAGGCCCCACCAGCAGCACGGCTGCGATGACCGCCAAACCGCTCCAAAGAAAAACCCAGGTGGGTATTTCCCACAGGGCGGCATAACTTTGCTGGATCATTCGACGGGTCATGGGGGTCTGATTATCCTTCGTTCATCATATCGGTAAGATGATCTTATCCGGGAGAAAACATTTTAGCGGACATCCGTACCGTGTTGCATCATGTGCAGGGCCAGTGGATCTATGAAAAGTGTCTGATCACAGGTTGTGCTGGCTTGAACGGTTTGGAAGTGGCTGGCGTTCTTGTTGGCAATGAATTATTGCTATACGACAGCCGGTCTAACTTTACCCATAGTGACAAACCATGAACATCCTCATCACCGGTATTTGCGGATTCGTCGGCAGTCAGCTGGCCCTTGCCTTGAAACAACATGAACCAGCGACGAAAATCATCGGCATTGACAATCTCAGTCGCCCCGGGGTCAACACGAACCTGCCCCTGCTTAAACACCACGACGTAAAAGTCCAGCATGGTGACTTGCGCTGTGCCAGTGATCTTGAAACGCTGCCCCCGGTCGACTGGGTCATCGATGCCGCAGCCAACCCCAGTGTGCTGGCGGGTGTGGATGGAAAAACAAGCACCCGGCAACTGGTGGAACATAACCTGCTGGGCACCGTCAATCTGCTTGAATACGTCAAACACAGCCGGTCGGGATTGATTCTGCTGAGCACCAGCCGGGTGTATGGCATAAAAGCCTTGGCAAGCCTGCCGATGATTGCCGGGGAGGATACGTTCACACTCGATGACCAAACGCCCCTGCCAGCAGGTGTCTCGAAAAAGGGAATCGATGAATCGTTCAGCAACCAATCGCCCCTGTCACTCTATGGTGCGACGAAATTGGCATCCGAAACTCTCGCTCTGGAATATGGCTCGATGCTAACCCAACCGGTGATCATCAACCGCTGCGGTGTGCTTGCCGGTGCGGGTCAATTCGGCACTGCTGAGCAGGGAATATTTTCCTATTGGATTCGTGCATACGCTCTGAAAATGCCCTTGCGGTACATCGGCTTCCAAGGCACCGGCCTGCAGGTGCGAGATGCACTGCATCCCCAGGATCTGGCGGCCTGGTTTACGACAGATTCAGCACGGCCCACCGGCTACCGGGATATGGAATGTCGGAGGCGGTGCGGATCATGCCATGTCCCTTAAGCAACTGTCCCAGTGGTGTACTCAGCGATTTGGTCCCCACGAGGTTATGGCGGATCCGCATCCCCGTCCCTTTGATGTGCCTTGGGTGATCATGGACAGCAGCAAAGCTCAACATGCGTTTGACTGGAAACCCCGTATCACTTTGCCTGATATTCTGGAAGAAATCGCCCGATCATCATGAAACGCATCCTGATTGGCTGATGCAGTCTCAGTCATTTTGATCCAAGCATGGCTGATGTTTCGATCTGCCCAATTCAGCGATGAATGATTAAGATGCTCGTTACCGATGACCACCTCGCAACCACTCAATTCACAGTCTGCCAAGCTCAGCCTTTTGTCGGTGGTGATCCCTGCGCGTGATGAAGAAGGCTGTATCGCCTCCACGGTCGAGCATCTGCATATTGAGCTGCATTTGCACCATGTGCCTCATGAGATCATCGTGGTGGACGATGGCAGCCGGGATCGCACCTGGGCTATTTTGCAGGATACAGCCTTGCACCTCCCGGAACTTCGCCCGGTGCAAAACCCCGGGCCACACGGCTTTGGCAAGGCGATTACTTTCGGCTTTGCCCATGCCCGTGGCGATGCCGTGGTCGTGATGATGGCCGACGAATCCGACGACTGCCGGGATGTTGTGCGCTACTGGGAAAAACTCAACGAAGGGTTCGATGCAGTCTTCGGAAGCCGATTCGTCAAAGGTGGCGGGACCATCGACTACCCCTGGCTTAAATATGTACTCAACCGCATGGCGAACCTGTTCATCCGGTTTCTGTTTCGTATCAAACTCAACGACACCACCAATGCCTTCAAGGCTTAACGTAAAACCACGCTGGATGGATTGTCGCCGTTTCTCTCGCCACATTTCAATTTGACCGTGGAGTTGCCATTGAAGACGGTGGTACGTGGTTACAGTTGGGCGGTGCTGCCGATCACCTGGCGCAACCGTCGCAGCGGAGTGGCCAAGCTCAAGATCAAGGAGATGGGCAGCCGGTACCTTTTCATTATCCTGTATTGCTGGCTGGAAAAGTATTTTAGCCGAGGGGACTATCGAAAACTCCCACAGTCATCACCAGCAGCAAACACTTCGACATCAATCCAAGACACATCGGGAGGATGCAGCGACCATGAAGCGATTGGGGACAAGCGGGGATAGACCTCCTCCGCATGTTACATATTTATTCCAGCTATTGATCTGCGCCATTGCTGCAGCAATGGTGGTATTGGTGTTTTTTGCCCCGCGTTATGTTGCATGGAGCGGGTTTGAACTGCCCGAAAGTTGGTCCAATCCCGAAATCAATCGGGCGATTGAAACACTACGGCTGATTGAAGACCCCTTTGGTTATCAACCTTCACCCAGCAATCGGGTTATTGTCTGGCGATTGCTGTTTGTATTGCCTTGGCATTGCCTGTCTCTTCCCAAACTAGGTTTCCTATTGATGCCTTTTGTAGGCTGTGTCGCAGCTTTGATGCTTACTGCACAATTACTCTACCGCGAAGGCAAAAGCTGGCGCATCGCTTTCTGCGGAACTGCTCTCACAGCCACGTGCTCATGGTTCTTTGTGAGCACCGGGTGGCTTACCTATTTCGATTCATGGGTATTACTTGGTTTGCTGGCCATCGGATTTGTAAATCATATTGGTTGGGGTATCACTGCGTGCGTTTTGGTTCCCTGGATTGATGAACGTTTTGTACTCACGCTGCCCCTGGCAATGACTGCCAGGGCAATCTATTTTGACTGGCTGGTCAAGGGGGAATGGCGAAATATTCTGCGACAGGGAATGATATTTTTTGCTGCCTTGTTGCCTTGGGCAGGGGTTCGCTATGGCTTAATACTTGCGGGAATTGACCGTGGCATGAAAGATGGGGCTGGACAACCCTTTGACAGGGAACTGCTCTCCAATGTGCTTGGCAACGATTCGTACAGGCCTGGTGGATGGGCTTACGTACAGGCTGGTTACTTATCCCATTGGGCTTATGGTTTTGGTACTCTCGGAAACAAGCAGTCTGGTTAATAGCCCTCATAGGCATCATCTTCATTACGCTGATACTTGCATGGGCATGGCTGGCGACATGTCTCGTTCCATGTCCATGTTGTACGTTGATGCTCGTGGTGCATCTGCTGATCCGCATCGTCCAACCTGGCAGCCTGG
>JAAUTM010000315.1 GCA_012031455.1 Phycisphaerales bacterium | reverse complement strand
CGCCAAGGCCCCGCCCGGAGTCCGGAGGGCATCAACAGACGGCCCAGTTCCAAGTTCATCCACCACCACCGGAGCAGTGATGATTTGCTGAGCTTGTAATTCAACCTGCTGAGTTTCATCGGCATCCAGGCGCAGGGTTTTACGCAAATCCTCCAAAAAACTCCGTTCAGCAAGGGATATCGCCCCCTGTGCTTCACAGACACACACCGCCCATTCGTAGGCCAGTTGCCTGTGTGCGGGATCTGAGAGGGGTGCTACCACTTCCGCAAGGGTCGGTTTGCGAAGCAGTACCTGCTGGAATAGACCCGGCGGGAGTTCGGACCCCAGACTCTCCACCACCTGACGAATCTGCTCCCGTTCGCGGTCATGTTTCTGCCCGTCAGCGAAGGCGGCCATGAGGCACAGTGAAAGCACGGCTTGTTTTTCATCGGAGGTCATGTTGCCTATCCTTTGCTGTTGGTTGCTGGATGGTACGCTTCTGAAAGCCTTGGGTTCGACAATCCCAGGCATGGAGCAGCGACTGCTCAGTCCCTACCGTGGACATGGCTGGTGAAGCAAAGAACGTGTGTCAAGATTGCAAGGCTGATCAACCCGGGGTCTGGAACCTGAAGCATGAATCCGAACCCACATGCGGAAATAAAGGTGCTTGGGGAGGCTTTATGGCTGGCTTTGCCCCCGGAACAAGCGATGAATGATCTGGTGGTGGTAAGACCCAGGGATGAATTTGAGCCAATTGTGTTACAAGTTGCAGAGAAGATGCGTCATTGTGCGCAGCATGATGCCTTGCTGGCGGGTTTGTGGTTGTATATCGATGATCTGGAGGCAGCCCACCGATTGTGTCAGACCCACGAAGGCACCCCCACCTTTGACTACTGGCACGCCATTTTGCATCGTCGGGAGGGGGATTTTGGCAACAGCAGATATTGGTTGCGCCGAGCCGCCAAACAGGAATTTTTACAGGACAAAGCGCAGCTGGCCGAGGCACTGGGATTGATTGATGGTGTCGAAGCGATGCAGGGAAATACAGGGATACGGCGAAACTGGTTCTGCGGCAACGTCAGGAGTGGTGGAAACTTTGGGGAAGTCTGGGATAAGCAACGAGACTTAAGATCTGTGGATGGTTGACGCTGGGCAGGCGTGAATCATGCGAAATTAAAGAACGATTGGTAATTTGATCAAAGCCTGCGAGTTGGGGGACTGTACCTGTCTTTGTGATATTGCGTTCAGGCACTTTCAGAATTGGACAACATCGGTTATGTTGTGCAGGCTCCCGTCCGGCATATAAGGATTGGGGCCTGAGCTGGGTCCACCTATATCAGTGAGGCAAGAATCTGGTGACATTCCGAGCTGTCATTGTGGGCATGTTGTTGGGACTGGGCATTTCTGCTTCCTGGTATTTCAATGACTACATCATGCAGCAAACCTACTTGGTGGGAAACCTGCTGCCTTTGTCCATTTTCGGGTTGGCGGTGATACTGGCTTTAATTATCAATCCGCTGCTGGCTCCGGTAGGCAAGCGCTGGATGTTCAGCGGACGGGAGATTGCCATCATCGCCGCCTTGGGATTGGCGGTATGCGGATGGGCGGGATCGGGCTATCTGCGCTATTTTGCCACCAATCTGGTGATGCCCAATTACTGGGAGCGGACCAAACCAGCCTGGCAGTCGATGGAAGTGATGTCGTATGTTCCTGGAGGCTCACATCGGCTGGGGGAGGGGCATATTCAGGATTGGCCGGGGCTACTCACGAAAATAGACCAAGCCAGACTGGCGGATCAATCGAGTGTAGGCAAGCGAATATGGGAGCGGTTGCCCCGAGAATTACAGAAGGTGACATCCGAAGGAGCAGCTTCCGGTAGGGTGCAGGCTCAGGATCGTCAGCGTCTGGTGCGGGCCTTGAATGAGATCGTTTCCTGGCCGGATTTTTTTGATCCTGGAGCCTTTGCAGGTGTGGAATTACCTGCTCAGATCCAAAGCCTTGCTCAAGCGGACAAAAAGATTTTGTCCCTCGACGAACTGCAAGGGTTGAATCGGGAACTGCTGGTGGCAGCTTTCCCCAAGCACTTTCTGCCTCGCCCCGAGGGAGAGGGGGTGCTGATGTTGGGTGGACGGGCTGACCCGGAAGTGGTCGAGTCTCTGGTACAAGGCTGGCAGGCGAATCAGATGCAGCCGATCACCCGTGTTCCATGGTCTGCATGGTGGCCATCTATCCGGCTATGGGGTGGATTTGCCCTTCTCTGCGGTTTGGCAGCCTTGTGTCTGGCGCTGGTGGTGCATCCGCAATGGGCTAGGCGTGAGTTACTGGCTTACCCGGTGGCACGGTTCGTGGATGAAATCACCCAAAGGCGGGACGGTGCCTTGCTCCCGGAAATCGCCCGAACAAAGCTTTTCTGGATAGCTGTGGGCTTGATGCTGCTGCTGCACACGCTCAATGGCTTGCGTGCGTGGTTCCCTGAGAACTTCATTTATATCCCCCACCAAGTTTGACTTCAATCCGCTCAGGACGCTGTTTCCCTATGCTTCCCTGACCCCAGCGACGTATGGACTTTTTACCCCGGCTCTCTACCCCACAGTAATTGCCTTTGCATTCTTCCTTACCACCAGTGTTTCCTTGTCGCTGGGTTTGTCACAGTTTGTATGGGCGGCGCTGGGTGGGCTGCTGCTGAGCAACGGTATCTCCATGCAGGGCGGCTGGAACGAAGCCAACATGCAAAACATGCTCATGTTCGGCGGTTATGCGGGATTTGCCGCGATCATTATTTATGTGGGACGAAGGCATTACTGGGACGTGGCCAAGGCGGCGGTGGGCTTGCCCCACAAGGCCGAGACCCCTGTTTACACCGTGTGGGCGATGCGTGGGCTGGTGGTCTGCATCATCGGCGCGGCATGGATCCTCAAGCATATCGGGCTGGATTGGATGCTGGCACTCCCGATCGTGGCCATGATCCTGCTGATTTTTCTGGTCATTTCCCGTGCCAATGCGGAAACTGGGTCGATGTTCATGCAGGCCAACTGGTTGCCCATGGCCATCCTCACCGGGTTGCTGGGGGCCGATGCGGTGGGGCCGACAGCCTACATTCTGATGACCATGGCCAGCCTCATGGTGGTGGCCGACGCCCGGGAAGCCATTTTACCGTTCTTAACCAACGCTCTGGAAATTTCCGAACGCACCGGTGAAACCCCACCCCGTAAAATTCCCCGGGATTGGCTTTCATGATCGTGGCGGGACTGCTGGTGGGAATCGTGGGCACGCTCTGGATTCAGTACAACTATGGCTTGAGCAGAGATTCCTATGCGCGTAACCAAGTCGGACAGATGATGATGGATAAAACCTCATCTATCATTCGAGTCTGTCGGCAACTGGTACGCTGGAAAGCTCCATGAATATTCAGGGGATCAACCGCTGGCTCTCAGCGGCACCAAGCAGCGAATCCCTGTTCTGGGCAGGTCTGGGTCTAAGCCTGGTCATTGCCACCGCTCTGGCACGACTGCGCTTGCCCTGGTGGCCGATCCATCCGGTCATGTTCATCTTCTGGGGGACTTATCCAGCCAACACTTTGCAATATCCT
>JAAUTM010000314.1 GCA_012031455.1 Phycisphaerales bacterium | reverse complement strand
CCACTCGGCCACTCGGCCACTCGGCCACTCGGCCACTCGGCCACTCGGCCACTCGGCCACTCGGCCACTCGGCCACTATCTTGCATCAATCATGCATACCGATGCCGAATGCGTCGGCGTTCGATGTGGACCGGGATATGTGATTTTCGCCGGCAATGGGCTTTGACTGAGCGTACCAATGCCAGCAGGCCAAGCACCAATACGGCCCCGGCCGAGAGTGCCAGAAGTGGCTCGGTGACATCGAACCCTGCGTAACCGTTTGTGAATCGTCCCGCCTGCAATAACATCGCCAGCAGCAGCACCCCGCCAAGCATCATGCCCAGCCCGCGTTTCCTGCGTACCGAGAAAAATTGCACCAGCAGCAATACTCCCACCATCATGTACACCAGCATCGTGCGCAGTATCGTTTCCACCGCACTTTGGTAGTTATGTTGAAATTCATACCAAAACGGCAGCAGGTTCATCGAGCCTTGCATCCCCACATGCCCCGCCCCGGTTCCCCCGGCCCCCCCGGCTGCCACCACCAGGTGAGGATCACCCCATTCACCGCTGCGATCACCAGCATCACCCCCGGCAAGGCCCGCTCCTTCTGCAACCAGCCCCGGAAATGATGAAGCGGATATGCCACCCTGCAATACATCCAAAACATCCCAAGCTTGGTGAATCGTAAAATCGGCAAAGCTACAGCCATGCCCAATAGCGCTCCGCTCTGGTTGTAAAGCACATCCATCAGGTTCGACCAGCGCATCGGCGACAAACCTTGCACACACTCCAGCAGCCAACCCAGTACGAAGATGGCTGCAAACCCGCGAACCCACCACATCCAGCCCTTGCGATCTTGCGACACATCATGCAACCGCACCAGCAGGCCCAGGGGAAAGTAGAGCAAAAGGTTCAGCCACAGATCACTGCGCAATTCGGTGCTGCTGGTGGTCAGCACCGCCAGGGTGCCAGGTACCATTCCCAGCGAGGGGCCGTGAGCAGGGTGGGCAACCAGCCCGGCAGATCGCTGAAGGAGTGCACATTGGCAGGCAGGCGCTGGTCAAAAGGCATGAGCGAGCCATAGACAATAAGACTGGACCACGCCACGATGAGCAGGGATACACCGGAGCCGACCACAATCGTGCGGTGATCTTGGGCATGATCAGGGATGTCATGCTCGCGGTTGATGCCATCCGCGCATGGGACAGGGCTGGCGGGGACACCGCACCGGCGCAGGGACTGATATGCGGAACAGAACCCGTGTTCATGAAGCCAGCCTCCGACTCCAAATAAAACATTCAAATGGCATGTGCGGAGCATCGGGGCCGGGAAACATGCACATCAGCAGATAACCTCAACGTTATAAACTGCATAAACGTCATAAATCGCACCAACGTCATAAACCACACCAACATCACAGACCGCATAACCGTCATAAACAGGCGCAGCGATTTTCTGATTCAGATATCCACTATTAGACCTGCCAGATGATAAAAACCTCAAAATTGGTTATGATGGGTTGACCCTCAACCACCGGTGGAGCGGCAGGGACTGGCATCTCCTCCCGGTCTGGCTTGAAATTTGCCCTTGCATCACAGAAACGACCCCGGCCGCAGGCTCACCCCTTGCGGGCGATACGTCGATAAACACCCTACCCCACCCCCTTGCGGAGAACGCCATGAGCTGCACGTGTCACCCCTTCCCCAACCTCACCGCCGACGAAGCCGCTGCCTGATCCCTCACGGCTCAACCATTGGCTTTTCAGCGGTCTCCGACCCGGCCGGCCGCCAAAGCCATCCCCACTGCCTTGGCGCACAAAGCCAGCAAGCTTCACGCCGCTGGCCAGCCGTTCCAAATCCGCGTGCTCACCGGGGCCTCCACCGGCAAGGCCTTTGACGAAACGCTGGCTCAGGCCGATGCCATCTCCTGGCGCGCTCCATATCAATCGTCCACCACCCTGCGTAAGAAAATCAACACCCAGGCTGCCAAGTTCGTGGACCTGCATCTTTCGCATGTTCCGCAGATGGTTGAGTTCGGGTTCTTCGGCAAAATTGATTACGCCGTGGTCGAAGCCGTCGATGTGACACCCGATGGCCGGGTTTATCTTTCCACCAGTGTCGGGGCTTCACCTTCGTACCTGCGTCATGCCGAAAAAGTGTTCATCGAGATCAACCGGCATCACTCGACCCGTTTGCCCGAGATGCATGACATCGCGATCATGCCCAAGCCGCCCAACCGCAACCCCATTCCGATTCATCATCCGCTGACCAAGATCGGCACGCCCTTCGCGTTGGTGGATCCCAAAAGATTGTGGGCATCATCGAGACCAATGCTGCCGACGGCGTGGCGGGGTTTGATACCCCTGATGAAGTGAGTGAAAAAATTGCCGGGCATGTGATCCGGTTTCTGGTGGATGAACTGCGAGCCGGGCGGATACCGGAAGAGTTTCTGCCGTTGCAATCAGGCGTGGGCAACGTGGCCAATGCGGTCATGGCGGGCCTTGGCAAATCCAAGGATGTGCCTCCGTTTTACATGTACAGCGAAGTCTTTCAGGATGCCGTGCTGGACCTGATGATCCATGGTCGGTTACTCGGTGCATCCACCACCAGTTTGACACTCAGCGACACCCAGATGCAGAAGCTCTATGCGGACATGAATTTCTTTGGTCCCAAGATTGTGCTGCGTCCGCAGGAACTGTCCAACAACCCCGGCGTGGTGCGAAGGCTGGGCGTGATCGCCATCAACACCGTTCTGGAAATGGACATCTACGGGCACGCCAACAGCACCCACGTCTGTGGCACGCAGATGATGAACGGGGTTGGCGGCTCAGGGGACTTTGTGCGCAACTCGTATCTGTCGATTCTGGTAGCGCCATCGATTGCCAAAGGTGGCAAGATATCTGCGGTGGTTCCGATGTGTACCCACGTGGATCACAATGAACATTCGGTGCAGGTACTGGTGACCGATCAGGGGCTGGCGGACCTGCGCGGCCTGGGGCCGATGGAACGGGCAGCAGTGATCATCGAAAAATGTGCTCACCCGATGTACAAGGATTATTTGAACAAGTACATCACGGATGCACCCATGGGCCACCTGCGACATGACCTGAACAAGTGCTTCGAACTGCACCAGAATTTCCTGGCGACCGGGTCGATGTTGTCGGGTGTCACTGCCGGGGTGTGAGGGCGACGAAGCTCACGCCGGGTCGGCGTAAGTGATGCTGCTAAGCCCAAGGACCGGCCAGGGATGGTTTATTAAAAATATTTTCACCAAACCCCATGAAACATGGGGTTTTTAATTTTTATGAATTTTAATTGAACCTGCGAACCCGGGGCAAACCAAAGGCGTATTTATGAGTGGAAGGTCGCCGAGGATCGGACGGTCGACGATGACGAATGCGGATCGGTTTCGGGTCGGGATTCAGGATCGAGATTGGATTCTGGTTTGAGATTGGATTCAGGTTCGCGATCGGTGCCCGGAGTTTATCGGCGGCCTTCCTTTTATAGTCTCTCCTTGATCGGTGGAGAAAAACCTCAACTTCACCCATCACCCTCCCTCACGAGCCGGCCCCGATTCCTCCCGGAGCCGGCTTTTTTTTATTGCGCCAATTGTATTT
>JAAUTM010000313.1 GCA_012031455.1 Phycisphaerales bacterium | reverse complement strand
CCGGGGGGAGAGGGGGCTGATTGCCAACACCACGTTTGCCCAATATGAAAAAGGCTGTTCCGCTCGTGGCTCTGATGAACTTTCTAGATGTTCGTAGATGCGACCACTACTCACGCCGTCTGCCATTGCTCTTCACCAGGCACCGGCACCTGCTCCAATTCCAAGGGCGGGAGCAACTCGGCCTGCGATTCCACCTGACGAATCCGATCCACATGACAAAGCGTACAGGTGCCCAAAAGCGCGATGATGTAACCCGCTTCGATGGACTCCATGCCGATGAACTGACTGCACACCATCAGGCCGCCCAGAGCGATGCAGCAACCCGTGCCATAGAACCGCGGCCAGACCAGCCTGCGGGCGATCGGGTCCAGCGCCAGCCAGAAACACTTCCACATCGTCACCACATAGAAAAAAGCCAGCCCTGCAGTGCCCAGCAATCCGTAATCAGCACCCGTCTGTAAAAACAGGTTGTGCACGCTCTTGTTGGGTGCCAGTCCGTACTGATGACTGATCAGGTTAAAGCCACGTGGCCCGACTCCCAGCGGGTGATCCTGAATGCAGGCCAAGGCTGCTTTCCAAGTATCAAATCGGCTGGCGGCTGAGGCATCACGTTCACCCTTGTCCACAAAGATCGTGGAAAACCGATCCCGTACTTCTTCCCCCGCCAGTTGCAATCCCAATACGACAAACACGATCGCCAGCAGCAATGTCAGTCCTTTACGCGGCAAGGTCAGCATGGCCGTGGCAAATATCGCCGCCCCCACGATGCACAAACCCAGTTGCGACCCTCGTGAAAACGACATCAGCACCACGTGAATCTGCATCAGCACGCCCACCAGGCACAACCACTTGAGCCAGATCCGCTTTTCCTGAATCGCCAGAAAGAACGTGACCGGGACAGCCATGACAAAGATCATCGCCCCGCCATTGTTGTCCCCCCCGCCAAAGCCCTTGAGCCAGATGCGGTTGAACCCGTCAAAGTAGTACTGACTGTTGAGCACCCAGGCTGCGTAACTCAGACATGCCACGACCAGCCAAATCAGGGAGTGAATCTGCTTGGCCGAGCGCACCAGCCCCAGGCCAAAGGTGAACATCAGCACGATGGTGAACTGGGTGTACAGCCATTGCAAGCTCCACTGCGTGTTGATGGCTGTGACAAAGGTCGCAAAGAGACCCGAACCCAGATACAGATACAACCCGAACAAGGCTGGGCCAGCCTGCCCAATGCCGCGCCAAACCCCCCGACCTGACACAAAAAAAACCGATCAGCGTCGCCAGGGCGATCATCAAACTGTAACGTGGCACGTTGCCCGACCATGACCAGAACCAGAGATCCACCGGGCGCAGCAGGGCGAAGGTGTAGTACACCATTAAACCCACAAACGGATTGAGCCAGCCATAGCCACCCCACCACCGCCAACAAGTTCGTAAACAGCCAGCCAATCATGGTCGTTTATTCCAGAATGCGCTAATGGTCATGGCAATGGTAAATCGGTTGGTCGGCTACTCGGTGAGTTGGTTACTCGGTTGCTTGGAAAGTACCGTATTGTTCTTCCCGATGAACTTACCCACCGACTCACCCGTTTGACCATTTACCCGGTCAACCATCCACGATCATGTTATCGGCCAGTGTGTGCACCTTCTCCACCACCTTGGGCCAATCGAAATTTTGCGCATGGTTGCATCCAGCTTCGCCCATCGTCTTCCGTGTGGCTTCATCGGCCAACAATCGATCCAGTGCCAAAGTCACCTCCCGTACATCCATGCCATCGACGATCAATCCTGTTTCGCCATTGCGGACGGCATCGGCCTGACCCCCGGTGTTGCCTGCAATGCTCGGTTTGCCACATGCTGCTGCTTCCAAAAAAACCATCCCAAAACCTTCGACATCGCTCCCATCGCGCACCGCAGGCATGGCAAACACATCGCATGCCCCATACAACGCCCTTTTGATCGCCCCATCCACCGACCCTAAAAACTGGACATGCTTCTCCAACCCCGCTGCGCTTACCTTTTCCTCCCATCGATTTCGGTTCCGCCCTTCCCCTGCAATCAGGTACAGCAGGTTCGGATACCGTTCCACCAGCTTGCCCACTGCTTCAATCACTGTCCCCTGATTTTTGCGAGGGTCGAGTCTGCCCACCGTCAGCACGATCAATCGATCCTTCCACCCGCGCTCTTCCCGCAGGGCTGCACCAGCCTGCACCGCATCGGCAAACTCGTCCAGTTTCACGCCGGGATTGATCACCGTCACCGGTTTGCCTTCCATGTAAGGCTCGACCACCTGAGCGGTGTACTGGCTGTTGGCGATCATCACATCGATCATCCGATGCGCCTGCTTCATCAGCAGCGTCAGTTGTCGACTCGTTCGGCAGGCGGTGACTTCCTCCCCATGCACATAGCACAACACCTTGAGCCGCTTGCCGTACAACTGTTTGAGCGGCAGCAGACTCACCACCTCCGGCACCGCGTGAATCGCATGAACCCGCACCACCTTGTCCCGGTGCATTCCCAATCGTTTGCGCACCGCATGGGTCATCCGCAAATAGCGCAGCAATCGACCCGGGTTCTCCAGCCCCCAGTCACGCATGAAAATGTCCTGCCGATCCATCCGCAGGTTCGCATCCGTCACCACATCGCCTGACTCCGGCCTGACCGGCTTGTCCGGGAACTCCGGGGTGCAGGGCGGATGATCAAAATAATCATGCGTGATCACATCCACCGGCCCAGACCAGCGCCGATAGACCTCGTACATCCAGCGGATCGACCCGCCCATCTCCGGCAAAAACCGCTGGCAAAGCAATATGTCGTGAGGTGTCGTCATGGTTCGTATGGATCATCTCTTTGTTTAGCGTCGCACCATCTTTTTGTTTAGCGACGCACTGTCTCTATGTTTAGCGTCGCACCGCAGGTGCGGCGTTTGTAATACTCAACACTTCGCAGCTCTCTCTTTCAATCAACCCACAAGCCCATCGTACACCCGCATCAACCCTGTCTGATAAACCTCCGGTGAAAAATGCTCCCGCGTATGCTGCCAGGCTTGTTGTCCTCGTCGTTGCACTTCCGCTTGATCCTGTAACTCCGACAATGCCCGCGCCCACGCCTCCACATCCTCCCTCGCCACCAACCAGCCGGTGTCCCCATCCCGGATCGTCTCCCGAAATCCTCCCGTATCATGCGCCAGCGTGGGCAAAGCAAATCGTGCCGCTTCCAACGGTACCAACCCCAATGGCTCAACCCTTGATGGACATACCATCGCATCCACCTGCTCATACAACCGGCTAACCTCCGGCAAAAAGCCCAACCACTGAATATGTTCGGTCACCCCCATGTGCTTTGCCAATGCCTCAAGTTCTGCCTGATATCGCCCCTGCTGCTGGGTGTCACGCCCTGCCACCAGCAGCGTTGGCCGTGACTCCATTGGCAACTTCGCCAAGGCCTTGATCACCACATCCAATCCCTTATCGAGAATCAATTGCCCGATTGTCACCAAGCAGCTGCTGAGCTCGCGGGAAGACAGGAGCTTCAGGAAAATGGCATGGTTTTCGTTATCGCATGGCATACTTAGCTTTCATGCCCGTTTGCATTCCGCATCAATCCGCGACC
>JAAUTM010000312.1 GCA_012031455.1 Phycisphaerales bacterium | reverse complement strand
AATCTATGCTATACACCGGTGGATCCACTGCAGCGGCCACTCATCAAGGAACCGCTGGCCACGGGGGTGCGTGCAATTGACACGTTGCTTTCGGTGGGGCGGGGGCAACGGCTGGGGTTGTTTGCAGGCCCCGGCATCGGCAAAAGCACTTTGCTGGCGATGATGGCCAGGCACACGGCTGCGGACGTGAGTGTGATTACATTGGTGGGCGAACGCGGCAGGGAGGTGCGTGATTTCATTGACAATCACTTGGGGGAAGAAGGCCTCAAACGCAGCGTGGTTGTATGTGCGACCGGGGATGAACCGGCGCTGATGCGGATACGGGCGGCGATGGTCGGTTCGGCGGTGGCAGAGTTCTTCCGGGATCAGGGCATGGATGTGCTGCTGATCATGGACTCGGTGACACGGTTTTGTCAGGCTCAGCGTCAGGTGGGACTGGCAGCAGGGGAACCACCGGCAACCAAAGGATATCCGCCGAGTGTGTTTGCGATGCTGCCGGTGCTTCTGGAGCGGTCAGGTCGTACGGAGCGGGGATCGATCACGGGTTTTTATTCGGTGCTGGTGGAAGGCGATGATATGACCGAGCCGATTGCCGATGCTGCCCGAGGCATTTTGGATGGGCACGTGGTGTTGTCCAGAAGGATCGCCAACCGTGGACACTGGCCAGCGATTGATGTGCTGGAATCGATCAGCCGATGTGCGGACGATGTGACCGACAAACCGCAGCAGCTAGCTCGGCGAGATGTACTTCGGCTGGTGGGTGCGTACCGGGAGGTGGAGGATTTGCTGAACATTGGGGCATATGCAGCAGGGAGCAACCCGGATTTTGATCTGGCGATTGCCTGCAAGCCGGTGATTGATCAGTTGCTGCAACAAGGCCGACATGAGGTGAGTGGCCGGGCTGATTTTTTACTGCACAAGAAAATGCTGCTGGCAATGTCGCAGCAGATCACTGGTGCCAAACAGCAACTGGCGAAGATGGCCCAGAAACCGGGAAATCAGCCAGTACAGGGGCCAAGGAGGTGAATCAATGATATGGTTGACTAGTGAGTCGGGGAATCGGTGCCTGGGGCGATGCGCTATGGAGGAAAATGTATGGCTAAATTCGTATTCAAATTTGCAAGTGTGTTGCGACATCGGGAACAAGTGGAGGATCAGCGACAAAGGGAACTGGCGCAACAACTGCGTATGCGGATGATTCTGATGAGCCAGTTGCAGAACATGCAGCAGGACATCAGCACTTCGAAACAGAATCTGGCGGGTAGCCTGGTGGGTAAGGTCGATTTGGATCAGGTGGGCCAGTTCGCACGATTTGCAGGGCAGACAACCGTGCGTGCCCGGCAACTGGTGGGCAAGCTGGCGGTAGTGGAAAAACAGGTGGAAGAGGCCAGGGTGCTGCTGCTGCAAGCCACTGCCCAGCGCAAGGCCATGGAATTGCTTCGTGACCGTCATCATGAAATCTGGCGCAGCACGCTGGATCGGCGGGAGACCGCCCAACTGGATGAACTGGCGATGCAAAGTCATGCAAGGGAACACATGCTCAACGCCGCAGCCGATAAGTAATACATCATGAAAAACTTGTGGAACATTCTTTCGGTGCTGCTCCTGCTGCACATCATCTTTTTAGTCGCGGGTGGGCTGTGGTTAAGACAAAGCGACCGGCTGGATAAAAACCGGGTGAAACAGGTCATTGCCCTTTTCACGCCGACGTTGGCGGAGGATCGCGTCAAAGCTGAGGAACTCATCAAAGCTGAAGAAGAGTCAGCCCGACAAAAGGAAGAGGCGGTCAGATTGGCTTCCGTGAGTAAAGGGCCGCTCACGGCTGAGGATCGGGTGGTGACAGACGATCAGGAAGAGGAATTGCTGCGCCAGCGTCTGCAGCGGCTGGATCGTGAGCGACAGGATTTATTGCGACAGATCGAGATGGCAAAAAGTGCGCTGTCGCAGCAGAAAACGCAACTCGATGAACAACGAACCGCATTTGATAAACAGGTGGCTGACGAAAATCCAAAAACGCAAGGATGAGGACTTTCAAACTGGCGCTGCAGATGTATGAACAGGTTCGCCCCAAGCAGGGCAAGCAGATGATGCAGGAGCTCATTGTCAAGGGGCAGATGGATCAAGTGGTGGAATACATGGCTGCGATGCAGTTGCGCAAAGCGGCGGCGATACTCAAGGAATTTAAAACGCCGCCGGAAGTGGCTATGGCTACGGAACTGGTCCAGACATTTGGTCGGAAACCGTGGGGTGGACCCGCTCACATCGATGTCGGGAACGGTTCCAGCCGGTGCATCGGGGCAACCAGCCGATGGACGCGACCCGACCGATGAGTCAAAACGCCGGGAGAAGCCACGAAACCCCCAGCCGACGGTGATGCCTCATGATGCCAACCAATCCCATTTCCACGCAGTATTCACCCACTTTCACATCGTCTTCATCCGCCCACTCATCTCCACCATCACGCTCAACCACATCCCTCAACGCCAGCTTGCAATCAACCACCAGGACCCGCAGTCAGCAATCCTCGAGCAAAGATGAGCGTTTTGAGCAGGCATTATCGGACGCGCAGAAACGATCAGCCATGCGCAACGATCGGCAGCGGTTGCGCGATGAACCCAGTGATCCATTAAGTGCTAAAGCCGCTTCGCCAGCGAACCAAAAAAATAATTCTGATGAGGTGGAAGCAGAAAGCACTCAGGCTGAAGCTCAGGTTTCCGTGCAGGTTGCGGATGAAGCCGGTGGCAACAAAGGGATCACCACGGCAGAGGGGCCAGCGTCATCGGGTGATGATGCTTTGGCTGAGTTGCCCTCAGCGGAGGAAATCCAAGCCCAGATCGATGGTGAAGCTGAGGTCACGGCCGAAGCAGATCAACAACTATCGGGAACAGATACGACGCAGGCGAGCGGTTCGACATCAGCGGAAACAGCGATCAACCTTGCGGCTGCATCGGAAGTAACGCAGCAATTACCCGGCAACGCGGCTCAAACAACGACGAATACCAACGCAGGTCAGGCAGGCTTGGCCAATGCAGCAAGCCAAACAGCTCAGGGAGTAGCTCGCGAGGCTGTGAGCAAGCAGGTTGTGAATCATGAAGCTCAGGGCCAGCAGGCAAACCCTATGGATGAGCTTCATGCGTTTGTGACTGCAATTGAACCGGGGGCCGAGGGCGGGGCGAGTCGAAGACTGCCAATTCAGAGACATCAGAACAGTCGGCTGGGATGGTGGTAAAGCAGCGAATAGCGGAAAGTTGATGTCGCAGGGACAGGGCCGGGGGCAGGGCACGGGCCGATGGGTTTAATGCAAGGGCAGGGAGCGGCTGCGATGTTGCCCACTTCAGGATCGAATGCTGCTGAGCAACCGGCGCAAGCACTGGCGCAGGTGCTCAATACGGGTGCGGCTGGGACAACAGCGACTGGTGGAATGCAGAGTGAGCAGGATGCGCAGGCTGGGGATGTGAATGCGGCGAGGATTGCAAGGGGATTGCAGTCAGCACTGGCACAGCGGGGTGGGACGGTGACTTTGCGGTTGCATCCGCCGGAGCTGGGATTACTAAAGATTCAAATGGAAATTCAGGATGGTTCTGTGCAGGCGAAATTCATGACGGAG
>JAAUTM010000311.1 GCA_012031455.1 Phycisphaerales bacterium | reverse complement strand
GGCCGAGGCTGATGTCCGCAACTCATCGTCAGCCGACGCCCGTCATCGACGGCGGCCCGATGATGAAACGCTTCCAACCCAAGGACCGCGGTCGTGCGCACCGCATCCTTAAACGCACCAGCCACATTATTGTGTCGGTGGATGTAGGGTAAATCGCGTATCACAATCCCTCTCCCACAGGAGAGGCTGACCGGACCCACAGAATCGGATAACACCGTGACCTGTCCATAAGGTCGCCAACGAGGCTCAACATGGGACAGAAAGTACACCCCTTCGGCTTCCGCGTCGGCATCACCGAGGCTCACAAGTCCCGGTGGTACGCGCCTAAAGCCCTTTACGGCGAACTGCTCATTGAGGATCAGAAGATCCGCAAGTTCATTGACAAACGGCTCAACCGTCAGCCGCCCTTCGCTGCCGTGTCGGATGTACACATCGAGCGTACCCGTGAGGAACTCAAGGTCATCATCCGTACCGCTCGTCCGGGTCTGGTCATCGGCCCCAAGGGCGCGGAAGTTGAACGTCTGACCAGTGATATTCAGGCCCTCACAGGCCGTAACGTTTCGATTTCGTGCATTGAAGTGGGCAACCCCGATGCCGATGCCAAGCTGATTGCCGAAGCCATCGCCGAGCAGCTGCAAAACGTGCGAGCTTCCGCCGGGTACTGAAGATGAAGGCCGACGGGGCAATTTCCGCCGGTGCCAAGGGTATAAAGATTCTGATTTCAGGCCGCTTGGGCGGGGCTGAACTGGCCCGACGTGACAAGCTGATTGTGGGCAACATCCCGTTGCAGACGCTGCAGGCCAATGTGGACTACGGCGTGGCCGAAGCCAACATGACCTACGGTGCCATCGGTGTGAAAGTGTGGGTTTACAAAGGTATGTATCAGGAAGTGGCCGAGGCGGAACTGGAAAGCAAGGCCGCAGGGGCCAGGCCGCGTGCTCGTGTCGCCGGTAAATCCTCCCTCTCTCCTTGGGAGAGAAGAAGACTTGCAGATGCGGGTCAGGGTGAGGGCCGATGACAATTGGTTATTGAATTTTTGAAACAGGCAAGGTGAATAGTCATGGCATTGATGCCCAAACGAGTGAAGTTCCGCAAGCAGCAGCGCGGCAAGATGAAAGGCGTGGCCACCCGCGGGAATTACGTTTCCTTCGGCGACTTCGGCCTCCAATCATTGGAAACCGGCTGGCTCAGCGCCCGGGTGATCGAAGCCGGTCGTGTGGCTGCGGCCCACTTCCTGCAACGCGAAGGCAAGGTTTATTGCCGGGTGTTCCCTGACAAGCCCATCAGCAAAAAGCCGCTGGAAACCCGTCAGGGTGGTGGTAAGGCGGAACCGGAATACTGGGCGGCAGTGGTGAAGCCCGGAACGATTCTGTTTGAAGTGGCAGGTGTACCCAAGACCGTGGCCGCCAAGGCACTGGGTCGCGTCGCCCACAAGATGCCGTTTAAGTGCCGTTTGGTCGAACGTCGGCATGTATAAGAAAGAAGTGGCCAAGTGGCCCAGTGCAGTAGGGTGGGTCAAGCGAGTCGGCGAGTGGACCCACCATAAAAAGCAGCAGGTAGGGTGGGTCAAGCGAGTCGGCGAGTGGACCCACCATAAAAAGCAGTCAAGAGATGGTGATATCGAATTTCGGATTTGTCCGGACAATGTAAATCGAGATACGACCGGTGGTTTGCAACCGGTGATACGAGGAAGCCATGAAAGCCAGTGAAGTCCACAAGATGAGCGTGCAGGAGCTGAAGCTCGAAGAAGAACAGCTGCGCAACAAGCTGTTTGAATTGAAGAGCCAGTCGGTCACGCAGAAGCTCGAAAAACCGCACCTGATCACGCAGATGCGTCGCGACATCGCCCGCATCGCCACCGAACAGAAACTCCGCCAGACCCAGGTAAAGGCGTAATTCACTCATGAACACCACCATCGAAAAACCAGCCGCCAAGGTTCGTCGTCTCACCGGCACCCTGATCGGGACCGTCGTCAGTGACAAACGTGACAAGACCTGTGCTGTGGCAGTTGAATATGTGTATGTGCATCCCAAATACGGCAAGTCGATCCGCAGGGCGACCAAGTACCAGGTGCATGACGAAGCCAACGCCGCCAAGCTCGGCGACCGGGTGGAAATCGCCCAGTGCCGTCCGATTAGCAAAACCAAAACCTGGCGTCTGGTGAAGGTGGTCGTAGCCGCCCCCACGCCGATCACCCCCGTGTCCACCGAGGTGCCGGCCTGAAAGGGGATTGTCATCCGGCTGACCACGTCGCCGGAGGTGGGAAGCAACCGTTTGTGTGCAAAGGTTTAGACCATGATTCAACCAGAATCCAGAGTCGATGTCGCCGACAATACCGGCGCCCGCATCGCCTACGTGATCAACGTCCTCAAGGGTACCACTGGCAAGGGCCGGTTCTCCCGACGTTCGGCCACTGTGGGTGACAAGGTGGTCTGCTCGATCAAAAAAGGCACTGCCCACCGGTGACGTTAAAAACCGGACAGGTGGTCAAGGCCGTGGTGGTGCGCACCAAATACCCGGTGCGTCGTGATGACGGCAGCTATGTGCGCTTCGACCGCAATGCCGTGGTCATCATCGATGATGAGGGAAATCCCAAAGGCACCCGTATATTCGGGGCCGTGGCCCGTGAACTGCGTGAAAAGAACTATCTGAAAATCGTGTCACTGGCCACGGAAGTGGTCTGAAGTGGAAGTTGGCCGGTGAGTCGGTTGATCGGTGAACAAGGAATTGCAATATGGCTCAACACATACGCAAAACGACCTGGTGATGGTGACCGCTGGCGATGCCCGCGGACGCAGCGCCAAGGTACTCAAGGTCATGCCCAAGCAAGGCAAAGTATTGGTACAGGGAGTGAATGTGGTGCGTCGCCACGTCAAGCCCAACCCCAAGTACCCACAGGGTGGCGTCGTCGAAAAAGAACTGCCCATCGCCATCGCCAACGTCCAGCCAGTCGTTGATGGCAAAGCCACCCGCGTGCGTTTTGCCACCAAGCCCGATGGCAGCAAGGTTCGCCTGGCGGTTAAAGGTGGATCGGAACTCGGACAGCCATTGCGGAAGTCAAAATGATGCAGGAAGTGGCCAAGTGGCCAAGTGGTGTAGGGTGGGTTAAGCGAGTCATCGAACGGACCCACCATGACAAGAGAGTTAGTAGATAGGAACTGGGAGCTGGTTAAACATGATGGTGATGAAAATCGCCTGGCCACCAGCCACCAGCCCAATCAAGCGTCCTCATCCCTGACCTCTCACCGAGAGATAGGGGTTTGAAAAGCAAGCAGTCTTTGGTGAAAACATGAGCGAAGAAAAAAAACAAGTCACAAAGAAGCCGCAGCAGCAGTCCAAGAAGCCCAAGGCTGACCCCAAGGCTGCAGCGCCTGTGGTCAAGAAACCCAAGGCTCCGGCTCAGCCAGCCCCCCCGCCGCGTCTGCGTGACAAGTACATGCAGCAGGTGTGCCCGAAGGTTAAAGAAGAATTCAAGATCGATAACCCCATGGCCCTGCCCCGCGTTTCGAAGGTGATGGTCACCGTCGGCATGGGCAAGTCGCTGGAAGGTACCAAGCTCAACCCCAAGGCCAAGGAACAGGTACTCAAAGACCTGACCTCCATCACGGGA
>JAAUTM010000310.1 GCA_012031455.1 Phycisphaerales bacterium | reverse complement strand
AGGGTTGGCTCGAACCAACCCTTATCCACCTGCCGAACCCAGCCGCGCGGTTGCATCCGACCCTGTTGATCCACCACCGGTGCCAATGGCCCTTCATAGGTCAAATACCGTCGCCGATGAGCCGGTAACCGTTCCAAAAGCAGGCAACCTGCCTTGGGCCAATCCTCCGCCTTGAACCCGCAACGTGCTGACCATAGTCTTCCCCCCGGCTCCCCCGGGTCAGCCAGCAACCAGTCGAAATGCGAACCCACAGGGGTCTGGTGCAGTAACATGACCATGGGCAGCTTCAGCATGACACCGCCTCAACGTGTTAGAATGTATCTGTCGGGCAAACGTCGTAGCTGAGCATACTTGATTTCATGAGGATCACCATGATGTTTCCATCACGTCCGAACCTGTTGCGAATGTTCTCCATGGGTCTGGCGATGTTGCTGCTGGTGGGCACCATGTCCGGGTGTAACTCGATCCTGCGCAGGCAGGCACTGGATTCCATGGCTGCGGGCGACCTGTCCACGGCTGATGTCAAACTCCGCAGAGCCATCGTGCAGAACCCCGGCGACTACCGCGCTCACTGGTATCTGGCCGAAATCCGCCTTCGGCAAAAACAGCCCCTGGCTGCTCAGCAGTTGCTCGGCCACGCCTTGAAGCAACACCCCGATGGCCCGGACACGCCCAAGCTTCTGGACCTCATGGCTGAGTCCCTCTACCAGCAGAACGAACCCTCGCTGCTGACCAGCTTCCTCGCCGATACCGCCAGCCAGCGGAAAAATGTCAGCGATTATCTCCGTCAGGCACGCTACCTTTCCGCGATCGGCGATACCGATGGCGTGAACCTCGCCTTCCTCAAGGGTGCCAAGTTCGCCAAGGTCGATGATCCCCGGCCATACCTGGCTGCCATCCAATATTATGAATCCATCCAGGACCGTGAGCGCGTGGTCACCGCTCTTCGCCATGCCTATTACATCAAGCCCAATGACCCCAAACTACAGGAACAGCTCCGCCGCTACGGGATCGTCCCAGGCCCGACCGTCGGGCTGGCGCCGCTCTCCCAAATGTAACTGGGCAGTCCGTCCGGGCATCCCCGACCTCAACAGCAACGCCGGCAACATCGTCGGCGTTTTTACTTGAACATCCACCATGCGCATCATCGCAGGCATCCATCGTCATCGCACGCTCATCGGCCCGGAAGAGAGTGACCGTACCACCGGCCGAATGCTTGACCGTGTCAAACAAGCCCTCTTCGACAGGCTCTGGTCACTGGGTATGTTCCCCCAGCCCGATGAAGAAGGCACGGTCATCCGCACCGGCCACGTGCTGGACCTTTTCTGCGGGGCGGGCCAGCTTGGTTTGGAAGCCCTTTCCCGTGGCTGCGACCACTGCACCTTCATGGATTTTGATCGCAGGCATCGCCAATTGGTCGATCAAAACCTCGAGCTTCTGGAGTTTGAGGAACAAGGCACCGTGGCTGGGCAGCGATATTGTCAGCGGAGCCTGGTTGAACGCATTGACCCATCAGCCGATGCACCTGGTGTTCTGCGATCCACCCTATGCCATGGTGGAAGACCCTCTGACTCTGCCACCCCTGCTGGAAATATTGCAGAAGTTCGCCCAGGCCGGGCTGATGGAAGCCCAAGGCATGATGGTGCTGCGCACCCCGGATCGGGTGCTTCCCCCATCAATCCCCGGCTGGCAGGACCCCGACATTCATACCTATGGCAAAATGCATCTGGGGTTTTACCGTGTGTCCGCACCCTTGGAATGATGTGCTTTGCCCGTCAGAGCCAGACGTGTATGCCTGTGGTACTTCTTGGATGATCAGAACCACGAGCGCTAGCCCGCGGTAATTCTTTGCCTGTCAGAGCCACGAGCGGAAGCGAGTGGTGGTCTTTGATTCTTCTCTGCGATCTCTGCGACCTCTGCGACCTCTGCGGCAAGTTCCGCTTGCAGGCCGTCTCTTGTATAAATCCGAAATCTCCCTCCTCACGCCATGTTCGCCAGAGCATCGATCACCTGCGCGAGTTCCTTTTCCGCCTGGGCAAGCTGGTCTTTGGTTTGCTGCACCAAGGCTGGGGGAGCGCGATCGACATAGCTGGGGTTTTTCAATCGTCCCTGCAGGTTACCGATCGATTTTTCCAGTTCGCCTCGACGCTTGAGCAGACGATCTTTTTCCGCATCGGCCTGCACCAGTCCATGCAGGTAGATTTCCACATCGGCCACGCTTACTGCCGCAGCATCAGCGGGTCTTTCCACCTTGGGTCCAAGTTCGCCGCAAATCACATTAGCCAGGGTCTCGGCCAGTTGGCGA
The DNA here is from genome assembly GCA_012031455.1 of Phycisphaerales bacterium. Next base: position 1,308 of record JAAUTM010000310.1, on the reverse strand, counting down.
TGGGGTAACAGCCGTTGCGCCAGAGCAGGGGGGGCCTTGGCGCTCACTTCGACTTTTTGTCTGGGAACTACTTTGTACTGCGTCCGCACCTGACGAATGGCTACGATGCATTCGCGCAGCCTTTCAAAATCATTCACAGCCGCGGTGTCATTGAATCGGGCAAAATCATTTGCATTCGGCCAAGCTGCATGAATCAGCAATGTCGAAGCCGGCAACTTCAAGGATAGCTGCTGCTGAATCAACGCCTCACGCTCAGGGGCGAGAGCGTTTAAATGTTCCCACAAGGTCTCGGTTAAAAACGGCATCACCGGGTGCATCAATCTCAAACTGGTATCCAGACTCGCCAGCAGCACCGCACGCTGGGTGATGTTCTGTCCCACCTGGGCTTGATGGCCTCGATGTACCAGTCGCACAGATCGCGCCAGAAAAAGTCATAGAGCCCCTGAGCATAGCGCGAAAATTCAAACTGCGCGAGCGCACTTTGCGAATCACTGACCAGCTGCGCCAGACGCGAGAGAATCCACTCATTCACAAGACCGTGGTTGGTCGAGGAAGACCCAGGCATAGCCATGCCTGGGCTTTGCGGATCAGCGCCAGCAGTCGTCTGCTGTGAACTTTGCTCCAGCACACTCATGGCAAAGCGGGTGGCGTTCCAAATCTTGTTGGAAAAGTTTCGGCCCAGATCGAACTTGGGCGAAGTGTTACGCCCCGTGGCCGGGTCCTTGACCACCGGCATGCGCACATCCTGCGTCTGCGTGGTCATCTGTGCCAGGGTGAATCGCAAGGCGTCGGCCCCGTGACTATGAATGATGTCCAGCGGGTCCACCCCGTTGCCCAGCGACTTGCTCATCTTCCGCCCTTCACCATCCTGAATCATGGCGTGGATAAACACATCTTGAAAAGGCAGGCAGCCACGCAGATATAGATTGAACATCACCATCCGCGAAACCCAGAGCGTGATGATCTCCCGCGCAGTGCAGAGCGTGGAGGAAGGATTCCAGTGCGCCAGTGCGGGGGTTGTTTTCCTCGTTCGGCCAACCCAGCGTCGAAATCGGCCAGAGAGCTGAGCTGAACCATGTATCCAGCACATCGGGGTCCTGCACGAAGCCTGCATCTTCCAATTTTTTGATTAACGCCGGGTCATCTTCACGCAGACAGACATAGGTGTTGCCGTGAATCTCTTGCATCGCCAGCTTGTGCTTGTCTTGTTCCGACACTTGGCCACTTGGCCACTCGGCCACTTGACCACTTTCTTCTATATTTCCGCCCCCTCTCCCACCGGGAGAGTCGGATATCTCGCTTCGCTCG
>JAAUTM010000309.1 GCA_012031455.1 Phycisphaerales bacterium | reverse complement strand
GGTGTAGTCTTCCTCCATGCAATGAAATCTATTTACATGTTCTCCGTCTTCAATTTAGCGCTACTTCGGTGTTTACTATGAACTGTGAACAGCACAGACATAAGGTTACGTGTGTGGTATTTTTTATTACCGTTTTCAGGCCTTGGCGTTATAAGAAGTACTACCAGCTGGTAGTGTATTGACTGCGCTACTGCAATCTAAACTTATCGCTACGGGATTGTTCTTTTGTTCCTACTCCTTGGGAGATATTGAATCTTTACTGTAAAATAAAATTGTATATTTTTCGTTGTAAATAATAACCTTACAGAATAGGTATGACGTGATTATCCGACCGCAAACAGAAAGTCTTACCGGTATGTCCCAGTCCCGTCATTTTATTCTATGCTTTCTCAACGTCGTTGCCGTTCCAGCAAAATACAAATCCGCTGTTGCAATTGCCGCTGTTTGCGATTTGCCGCTGTTGTAATAGCCGTTTTGAGTCATTACGAGTCTCCTTAAAAAGTTTCGATGCAACTCAATCTCGTAGGTTTTCCAGTTCGTCGAATGCCGTTTCCTGCCCCGGTCCCATTTCGTCACCAGCGCCACGGCGGTTGTCGGCATAGGCTTGGTAGGCTTGGCACAACTCCCGCACCGTTATGGGTGGTTTGGTAGTCATCGTGTTGCCCCGTGCCTCTCGTTGCCACCTGATCGAGTCCCAAAGCCACAACCGCCCCTTGGCAACGAGGTCGCGGCGATAAGCCGCAGAGGGGTGGGACGGTTGTGGCGGCAGTGCGCAAACGGAGATCACGCCGTTTGAGCGATGTCGTTTTTGTGAGGTTTGCCGGTTGATATACCGGCGACTCCTCGTTGCCGGATATAACATACAACTCCCCGCGTGAATGTCAAGCACAAAAAATAAAAATGTCAAATATTTTTTCGGCTGGATCATTCACAAACTTGAGACCGCGCGGAATAACCCTCAAAGTCGTGCGTTTTCTTCAGGGTTGCCAACGTGAATGTCAGTCTTTTGCCGGGTACGACACGTTGGATCGTAGTCAGTTCGCCCGGCTCAACGCCTGCTCAACCCTGACCGAATACCGCTCAAAATCGCCCGTGCGGTCCAAGTCACGCCGGTATTGCAGGATCAGTTTCCATTCGCGTTCCAGCCGTGCCAATCGTGCCCGCTCCTGCTGTGTCAGCTTTCCGCCGTCCCGCAGCGTTCTTTCAAGCGATGACTTTTCTTGTTGAAGTTTCTTCGCCCGCACCGCCAAGCCGGTTTCCATCTCGATTTCAAGATTCGCCCGCACAGCCCTTCCGTAAGAAAGAATCGCTTTCGTCAGGTCTTGCCGCTCCTCACCGCTGGCGGCCTTCCAATCATCAATCATTTCCGTCAGCCGCTTCACCTGTGGGGTCTGCTGCTGGCCGGACTTTTTGGCCAGTTCAAACGCCACGGTGACATCACGGTACTGATAAGGTGAACGCGGCCCGGAGTCAGCGGGCAACAGCGCACGTACCACTTCATCCGTTCCCTTGCCAGGCTGATCGGTTCGCCCGATGTTGCTCGCCCCGGTAACCAGCGTGCCGATGCCGCCAAACTGGTTGCGTATCACGTTGTCGATGTAACGCGGGTCGATGCTCATGGCGTTGCCGAACACCTGTGCCATCCTGCTGGCATCCTTCGTGCCGGTGCGCAGTTCCAGCGCCAAACCTTCCTCGTGCGGTGGAACAACAAACCCGCCGCCAAACGTGCGATTGGTCAACGATTCGGCAAACGGCCTGATGAAGCTGAAAAGGTTTTCTCGGTCTGCGGGGGACAGGGATTGGAACATCGCCCAGCCCAGCCCTTCGGATGCGCGATCGTGTCCGCGCACCGATGCAATCCCTGAGTCGAAAAACATTGACATTATGCCAAGTTCAAAAGGTCGCGGAACCATGAGCCACTTGAAGCCGAACGGTTCGCCGGGGATGCGGATGTTCCAAAACATGTACCTGCGCCAAAAGGGCATATTGACCAATTCATGCTCATCGTCATCGTCGCCGAACATGAATACCGATCCCCACTGGGCAAGGGTCAGGGGCAAGGTGTAAAGCGCCATGCGTCCGACAAACTTCACCGGGTTTTGCTTCGCTGATTGAATCGCCCGGTTCAGCCCGTAAACCTGCGACGGGATGAACGGGCCAGCAAACCGGTTGATCCAGCGCACCCATGACCCGGCAACCGTGAAGTTGTGAATGTCGCGGGCCTGCGCCGTGGCGTACAGGTTGGCATTGAACTCGTCGTAACCGAGTTTCTCAATGGCGTGTTTGTAGGCGTTGCGTTGAAGCGCGATGCGCCGCTTGTATTCGCCGTGCCGGGCAACGCCTTCCCATCCTTCCTTCATCGCTCCTGGGAAGTTGACGATGGTATCGCCGCTGCCGCGCGTTGCGTGGGCGTATCGCTGCATGTGGCGATAATATGCGTTGCGGCTCATGCCGAAATGTCCCATGCCGCCGCCGAACAAAAGGAACGCCTCTTTTTCTTCCGCCGATACACTTTTCATCGTGTCGAGCGTGGTCGTGCCGTGCTTGTCGTTAATGGCAATCGCCCGCATATCACGTTGCGGGTTGCTCCAAAAGATGAACTTGGGGTTGTGGGTGATACACCAGCGCATGAGGCTGATGGGCGAGTAATAGAACTCCGGCCCGCCGACAGGTCCGCCCCATTCGGTCTCTTGGAGTGCTTCCCACAGCCTGCGATTGGGAACCTGCCAGACTTCCTTTTGGCCGTTGTGGTAAACGGTGATGGTTTGCGGGTCGCCTGCGCTGGCCAGCCGGAACGTGCTGGAAAGGTCTTCGATGATGGCCTGATGCTTGCCGCGCGTTGTGCGCAGCGGGTCAATCATCGTGTTGAGGGCAATGCTGCGGTCGGTCTCGTACATCGCTGTGGCAGCGTTCATGATGAGCGACACAATCGGATTATCGATTTCACGCATGGAACCTTCGAACGTTTTGACCGTGGCTTTGGCTCGTGCCAGCCCGCGCGTGCCAAGGTGTTGCGTCATGCGATTGGGGGCAATCTCATCGAACAACCGGTTGAACGCAAGGTAAAACTCGTTGTCCTCCCTGATTGCTTCCAGTTGTTCCCGGCTGATGCGCCCGCCCTCATACATGTAATTGAGCGTGGCATCGGCAAAAGCACGATACTTTTCAGCGAACCGCTTCAACCGGGCATAGCGCTGGGGATCGTTCTTTAACTGGGCAATCGCGCCCTTGGCAACCGACTGATCGGCGGACACAAAGCCGGTCCCGATGACCCGCTGCTTCCTTGCAGCATTGACCTCAATCGCCTTGGCAGCGGTCTTCGCAACGCCCTTGGCGTAGTCCGGGGTTTCATTGGCAAGGATGAACAGTTTGGCAGATGCAGGTGTACCCTGGGGCAACGTATCAGCCTTGGCCAGCAGGTTGCGCAATTCTTCGGCCCGCTGCAATGCCTTCTCCTGACTCTCAATCGGCGTGTCTTTTTTCTGTGCGATCCGCTCGTAAGTCGCCGCCATGCGTTCGATGATCTTGGCCAGCTTGCGGTAGTCCTGTCGGTCGTAAACGTCACCACGTTCAATGGCTCGCTCGGCTCCCATGAGCGCCATGCCGTCTCGCAGGTCCTGGTTAAA
>JAAUTM010000308.1 GCA_012031455.1 Phycisphaerales bacterium | reverse complement strand
GACCGGCGGCCGCAGTCAACACTGATAACATAAATATCGTTTCTGGAAACCGGAATAGACAAATTTTCTTCCCATCCGGCGAAACAAAGAACCCGGTCACTGATCTTTCAGTCTTGGACGAATGAATCTGGGTCAGGTTGATCCCATCCGGGTCAATTTTATAAAACTCTACGGTCTCAATATTCAGATGCTTATCCCGCTTCGTATTGACAAAGTAAATCACCCCACCAGACACATCGTCCGGCTGGGTCGCTGGGGCAGTGAATCCAACCGGCTGGACCAGGATTGCCCGAACCGAAGCTAAATTCTTATCAAACCGGACATTACCCGTACAACCTGCTCCAATGATAAGTATGGTGATAAGCGCCATAACCGAAGCTCTGTGTATCATCTCAATTTAATCCTCCTTGTAAGGAGCTGTGATTACCAATGCTGAAAACTCATCGCTCATTCCCGGCCCTATTTTTCTGTCCAGAACCACCTGTCCCGGACCGTAGACTGCGGGGCGAAGCCCAACACCATCCCGGTGGGACTGCGCAACACACACCCCCACCGGCCGTAGGCGGTCGTGCCCAGGGCGCATTGGTAGATTGTATCGAACTCGAACTCCGGCCCCGTGGCCCAGCCGATATCTTCCCGCACGGATACCGGCAGGCCGTTTTTCGGAAGTTTCAGCTTTGGCTTTTTTGGTCGATGAGCGTTGGGGCGGAGGTGTCCTTGGGGGCATCCTCGGCCAGGGTCAGGGTGTTGGTCATCATTACCAGTGAAAAACCAGCCAGCAGGGTCAGCATCAGTCGATTCATGATTAGCTCCGGATAAGGTTGAAAAGGTTGTAATAATCGATCCCCAGTTCACCCTATGATACCGTGTTATCCCGGTGTCGAACAAGCTGATTTGCAGACAGTGAGCAACATGAGCGAGGCTGACTTGGGTGATGTCGATTCGGATAGGGAACCGGGTTTACGTTTAGACGTATGGATGAACGGAGACCAATGACTGCCTTAGCCCTCAGACAACATAGAGCGGGAGCACCTGCCTCATGGGCATTGGTGTTGTTGTTGGCGTGGCTGATGCTCCGGCCCCAGTGCTGCTCTTGCTCAGGTTCAAGCCCCATTGCCGGAGTTACTGACACCTCAGGCACAGCAGGCCATCCAGCGGGGGACGGAATATCTCATCAGTGTGCAGAATACCGATGGCTCATGGCGGTCGCGGACCAACATGGGAGCGTACCCTTGCGCCCTGACCAGCCTGGCCGGATTGGCGCTCATGGCCGGGGGACATACTCCGGTCGAGGGCGAGTATTCCCCGCAATTGCGCAAGGCGGTCCAGTATGTTCTTTCCTGTGCCAACCCCACCGGGCTGATTGCCCGCATCGATGAGGAACAGCGCCCCATGTTCGGCCACGGGTTTGCGCTGCTGTTTCTATCCCAGGCCTACGGCATGGAGCGCGACCCAGTCCAGATGCAGAAAATCCGCACCGTGCTTGAAAAAGGCATCGAACTGACCGTGCGCAGCCAGTCGCGCGATGGTGGCTGGCTTTACACCCCCGATGCCAACGGCGATGAAGGTGCAGTCACCGTGACCCAGATCCAAGGATTGCGTGCTTGCCGGAATGTCGGGCTGGAGGTTCCCAAAAGCACGATTGACCGGGCGCTGGGCTACATCGAAAAAAGCGTCAACCCCGATGGGGGAATTCGCTACACGGCAAGGGATCGGGGGCCGAGTCGTCCGCCGATCACGGCTGCGGCGGTGGCGACGCTTTACAATGCCGGGGCCTATGAGAACCCGGTGGCTGAACGCTGTCTGGCATACATCAAACGCCTGCTGCAAACCAGCCGGGGCGGTACTTCAGCGGTGTACGCCGGCCATGAGTATTACGCCATTTTGTACACCGGTCAGGCGATGTATCTTTCCAGCGAAGCCAACTGGCAGTTTTTCTTTCCCAATATGCGTGATGAACTGGTCAGCAGGCAGAGTACCGATGGCAGTTGGAACGGTGACGGCGTGGGGCAGACCTATGGCACAGCGATCGCACTGTTGACGTTGCAGTTGCCTTACAAGTATCTGCCGATTCTGCAACGATGAATCCAGCAATGAAAGCTTGCCGCGTATCGGTGCGGGTTGCCTGCAAGTATCGCTTGTATGTGAATCAAAGAGCACAAACCCCATGGCGGGAGAACATCCGTTGAACCAGCCCTTGAACCAAACCAGTGTGCAACCCGGCGATGACCTTGCGACCCTCCACGAGTTGCAGCAGGCAAGCTCACGGGTGCGGGAGGAATTGGGCAAAGTCATCATTGGTCAGGAAGAAGTGGTGAATCAGCTGCTCATGGCTGTGTTTGCTCAGGGGCATGTACTGCTCGAGGGTGTGCCGGGCCTGGCCAAGACACTGATGGTCAGCACGCTGGCACAGTGTTTTGGGCTGTCGTTCAGCCGTATTCAGTTCACCCCGGATTTGATGCCTGCGGACATCACGGGGACGGAAGTGATTCAGGAAGACAAATCAACCGGGCAGAGGCAATTTCGATTTTTGCAGGGGCCGGTCTTTGCGCATGTAATTCTGGCGGATGAAATCAACCGTACCCCGCCCAAGACCCAGTCAGCGTTGCTGGAGGCGATGCAGGAGCGGCAGGTGACGATCGGGGGTCAGCGTCACGTTCTGCCATCACCCTTTTTTGTGCTGGCGACGCAGAACCCCATTGAGCAGGAAGGCACCTATCCGCTGCCCGAAGCGCAGCAGGATCGCTTCATGTTCAAGGTGTTTGTGCGCTACCCCAGTTATGAGCAGGAATTTCGCATTGCCCATGCCACGACTCAGGGCATGAGGCAGCAGGTGCAGGCGGTGATGACGCAGGAGCAGGTGATCCGCATGCAGGAACTGGTGCGGCGGGTACCGGTGCCGCCCACGGTGATTCATTATGCGTTGCGATTGGCACGGGCCACGCGTCCGTTGGAGGAAGGAGCACCGGAGTTTGCCAAACAGTGGGTTTCGTGGGGAGCCGGTCCGCGGCCGGGGTGCAATGCCTGGTGCTGGGTGCCAAGGTTCGTGCGGCGATGGAAGGGCGGACCTATGTGAACATGGAAGATGTCAAGGCGGTGGCCCACCCGGTGCTGCGACATCGCATCATCACCAACTTCAATGCCGAGAGCCAGGGCGTGACACAGGACAAGGTGGTGGATCAATTGCTGGAGAAGGTGAGCGATAAGGATACCGGTGACGCCACTGGCCCCCGAACTTGCCAAGGCGTTCGCATGAATCGTCATTCGTCGTGGGGTGACAGCCCCAGGCACCAATCGCCAGCATCCGACGGCTTGATGGGATCGCCTTCATGACCCAGACAGTGAACTATCTTGATCCGAGGATTTTGGCGAAGATCACGCGGCTGGATCTGCGCGCAAGGCTGGTGGTGGAAGGGTTCATCACCGGCGGACATCAGAGTCCGTATCACGGGTTTGCGGTGGAGTTTGCCAATCATCGCCAGTATGTACCGGGTGACGAAATTCGCCACATCGATTGGAAGGTCTGGGCACGACAGGACCGCCTGTATGTCAAGGAATATGAAGAGGAGACCAACCTGCGCTGCACGCTGGTGGTGGATGCCAGCCGGTCGATGGGTTATGGCCGAGGGGAT
>JAAUTM010000307.1 GCA_012031455.1 Phycisphaerales bacterium | reverse complement strand
GAAATGGATAATGGATAAGGATAATGGATGATGTTCAGAGTTTTCTCTGAAATTACCCAGCTTTCAGACTCTTCTCGAATCAAACATTATCCATGATCCATTATCATTTATCCATTTCTTTTGGAGCTGGATTCACTGGCCTAAGCCCCTGCAATACCGCCACCACATCGCGCACCACCCAGCTCATGTTCTGAGTAGCGGTGTGGGTGCGTGAGGCTAGGTGAGCGTAAAGGCGCACGTTGGGCAGGTCGTAGAACGGGTAATCTGCAGGGGGCGGTTCAGGTTCGTGGACATCCAACAGCACCCGAGCTTGCGAGTGAGCCTTGGCCCATGTGGCAAGGGCATGATTGTCGATAAGAAAGCCCCTTGCGGCATTGATGAACAGGCAGGTTGGCTTGAGCTGGGCTAACACCTCCTTGTTGATCATGTGCCGATTCTCCGCCCGGCCATCGACATGAATCGTGATGATGTCAGCTTCTGCATACAACTTTGATGCAGGGACAAAATCATAGGAATACATGCCCCCGGGCATCTGGGTCACCTGATCGCGCAGGGTTGCCTCCGGGAGTAAATCGGTGACCAGCACTTTCATGCCCAGTGCTGCTGCAGCGCGCCCCAGTCGTTTGCCGATGCGACCAAAGCCGACGACGCCCAGCGTGAGTTCATCGATTTGTTTGCCGACTTCGATTTTGCGTACCTGATGAAATTGGGTTGCATCGATCCGCGTAGCCATCACGGGTCGGGGCCGGTACACATCAAGCATCAACCCCAGCACATACTCGACCACAGCCTGGGTGTTGGCATCGGGGGTATAGACCACTTCAATGCCGCGACTTCGGCAAGCGGGGACATCAATGTTGTCCAGGCCCACTCCGCCGCGTCCGACCACCTTGAGCCGTGGGGCTTTGGCCAGCAGCACTTGGTTCACCAGTGTGTAGGTGCGTACGATCAGGCCCTGGGCTTGCGCAAGAAGTTCAGGGAAGTGCGGATCATCGGTGGGGCAGCGAATCATTTCGACCTGCTGCGCCAGCCACTGTGCGGGAAGGTCATCCAACGTTTCGGTGACGATTACCAGGGTTTGCTGCTCATGGACCCATTGTGACAAAAATCAACAACAAAGCCTAGGGATGGCTATCCCTGGGCCTGAGAATTCAAAGTCAAAGATCATCGTAGAAGTCGGATTATTTCTTGTAATATTCGGCGTTCTTCTGAGTGAAGGCAGCCCACTCAGCGGGGAGGTCTTCTTCCGGGAAAATCGCTTTGACGGGGCATTCATCGACGCACAGGCCACAGTCGATGCAGGTGTCCGGGTCGATGTAGAGCATCTCCGCTTCGGCGAAATTGGGTTCATCCTTGGTGGGGTGAATGCAGTCCACTGGGCATACGGCCACACAGGCGGTATCCTTGGTGCCGATGCAGGGCTGGGCGATAATGTGAGGCATGATGATTTCCTTGATATAAATGTGCGTAGGGTTGGTTACAAGTATAGCCGTATTAATCCATCTGAGGCAACCAAAGGGGTTGACAACATTGGCTGATAAATCAACCCAATCGGTAACGCTGGACACCATTGCGGTGGGTGATTGTCTGCAAGCGATGGCTGCGTTTCCCCAGGCATCCGTGGACCTGATCTTTGCCGACCCACCTTACAACATCGGTTTCAAATATGACCAGTATGAGGACACCCGCAACGACGAGTATTACATCCAGTGGACCCAGGACTGGATCACTGCCTGTGCCCGGTTGCTCAAGCCCACCGGGTCATGTACATCCTCATCGGGGATGAATACGCAGCCGAAACCCGGCTGCATTTAAAGCAGTTGGAAAAGAACACCAGGTGGTGTTCCGTAACTGGATGATCTGGCATTACACCTTTGGGCAGAACTGCAAGGTCAAATTCAACCGCAGCCATGCGCATTTGTTTTATGCGGTCGGGCCAGCGGCATTTGATAAAACCCAGTGGGATGTGAAAAACGCGGACGGTGCGGAAGCGACGCTGCCCTTCACTTTTAATCGCAAGGACATCGCTGTGCCCAGTGCCCGGCAGATGGTTTACAAAGACCTGCGTGCCAACCCGACGGGGAAGTTGCCTGATGATGTGTGGTACCTGCGTCCGCAGCAGGCCATGGAAGATAAGCCCGTCAACACAATGTGTATTTCGAACCCGATGGGGATGTGTGGTATCTCTCCCGGCTATGTGGGACCTTCAAAGAACGTCTGGGCTGGCATCCCTGTCAATTGCCCGAATCGCTGTTGGAACGAATCATCCGGGTATCCAGCAACCAAGGGGATGTGGTGTTCGATCCGTTTGTGGGAAGCGGTACTACTCTGGCGGTGGCAGCGAGACTTAACCGGCATTGGCTGGGTTGCGAGCTGAGCAGTGAATACGCCAATAAGGCCACCGAGCGCATTAACTATGCGAAGAAGCATGGCTCCGCAGTGCTGACGAATCAGGCTGCCAAGGGCATTACCAAAGGCGGGCCACGCAAGAAGAAACCGGAACCGTTGCGTTCCGCAGGGCTGTTTTGAAGGATGAAGTTGGCTGATAAAGCCCAGGCATGGCTATGCCTGGGTTTGAACATGCCTGATTTCAAAAGCGATCAAGGCTAAAGTACGAATTGCGTTCACATGGCCGATCAATCGATGAAAGGAAACATTCATGACTCAAGGTTCAACCCCCGGATCAAGTACCCCTGGATTAGGCACGCTGGCGCTGCATGCCGGTCAGGGCATGGACCCGGCCACCAACGCCCGGGCTGTCCCCATCTACGCCACGACCAGTTATCTTTTCAACGACACGGATCATGCGGCTGATCTTTTTGCACTCAAGCAATTCGGCAACATCTACAGCCGGCTCATGAACCCCACCTGCGATGTGCTGGAAAAACGTCTGGCTGCACTCGAAGGTGGGGCGGCAGCACTTTCCTTCGCCTCCGGTCAGGCAGCCATCACCGCCACGATCCTCACCCTTTGCCACAGCGGGCAGAACTTTATCTCTGCAACCTCGCTTTACGGAGGGACCTGGACCCTTTTCACGCAAACGCTTCGTCAACTGGGTATCGAGGTCCGCTTCTTTGATCCCGAACGGCCACAGGACATCGCCAAGCTCGTGGATGCCAACACCCGGTTGGTGTACATGGAATCGCTGGGCAACCCCAAGAATGATGTACCTGATTTCGAGGCGATCACCAAGGTCGCACATGAAAAAGGCCTGCCGGTGGTCTGTGACAACACGGTGCTGACCCCGATGCTGCTCAAACCCATCGATCATGGGGTCGATATCGTGGTCTATTCCACCACCAAGTTCATCGGTGGCCACGGGGTGCATGTGGGTGGTGCGGTGATCGACAGCGGGAAGTTCCCCTGGGGCAAGAATGCGCAGAAATGGCCTGAGTTCTGTGCCCCGGACCCGGCGTATCACGGGATAGTTTTCGAGGAGGCATTGCGGCCCATCGGCAACATCGCTTTCATCATCCACATGCGCACACACCAACTGCGCGACACCGGGGCGTGCATGAGTTCCGTTTGCAGCGTTCCTGTTTTTACTGGGGTTGGAAACGCTGCACCTGCGCATGCCCCGCCATGCCGAGAACGCGCTCAAGGTGGCACCAGTGGCTCCAGAATCACAAATCGGTGATGT